>JAUMYI010000134.1 GCA_030528705.1 Comamonadaceae bacterium
AGCCCAGGGGGCCAGCAAGTCGGCCGGGGCGCTGGCGGTGGCGGCGCGCTGCTGCGCCTGCAATTGCAGTTGCAGCTGGGCGGCGGGCCCGCCGGCCAGCGTGCCCTGGGCCGTCAGCAGGGCCTGCATGGTCTGCGGCGTCTGGGGCACTACGTCGTGCAGCCAGGCGCCCAGCGTGGCCTGCAGATCGAGCTGCTGGGCGTGCAGCCGCACCAGGCCCTGGGCCTGGCTTTGGTCGTGGCGCAGGCTGTGCAGTTGCAGCGCGTGCCAGGGCGCGTCGTAGCGGTAGTGCGCGCGCAGGTCTTGCAGCACCTGCATCTGGCTTTGGCCTGCGGCATCGACGGTTTCGATCTCCAGGGTTTGCAGCTGCAGCGGCAATTGCACGCTGCGCAGCGGCAGGGCCAGCGAGTCGGGCATGGCAAAGGGCTGCTGCTCGGGCGGGGGCGGCGCATCGGGCTGGGGCGTCAGGCGCAGGTGCAGGCGCTGGGCCTGCAGGGCGCGCACGTGCAGCGCGCGGCCCAGCAGTTCGGACAGCGTCCAGTCCAGCTGCAGCTCGTCGATGTGCAGCGCCACGCCGGGCATTTGCCACTGCAGCGTACCGATCTGGCCACCGCCGGTGATGGAGCCTTGCGCCTGGCTGTAGTGGAGCGTGTGCCCTGCGGGCAGGTAGCGCTGCGCCAGCGCCAGCGCGCGCGGCAGCGAGCCATCGCGGCTGGCCCACCACCACAGCCCGCCCAGCGCCAGCGCCAGCAGCAGCGTCAGGCCCAGCAGCAGCCACAGCAGGGCGCGCAGCCAGCGCCAGCGCGGGCGGCGCGCCGGCTGGCCGGCGGTCGGGGCCGCAGGCGCGCGGCCCGCAGCGATGGAGGGGTCGGTGGGCGCATCCGCCCGGTTGCGATCGTTCATCATTCAAGCGCCAGGCGGCGCAGCGCGGCGCGGCCCTGGGCCATGCGCCGCGGCGTGCCACTTGTTCAGAAAGTAAAGCCCATGCGCAGGTGCAGGCGCAACTGCTGTTTTTTCAGGCCGTAGGCAATGTCGGCCTGCATGGGGCCGACGGGGCTGTTCCAGCGAATGCCCGTGCCCAGGCCGGTGTAGAGCGCGGCGCGGCCGGAGTGGTCGGCCACCGTGCCCATGTCAAGGAACACGGCGTGCTCCCAGTCGGCGCTGTTGCCCATCAGCGTGATGGGGCGCTGCCACTCCAGGCTGCCAATGCCCATGTAGCGCCCGCCATAGAGCTTGCCCGCCTGCGCGCGCGTGCCGATGCTTTGGTAGCTGTAGCCGCGCACGGTGGTGTCGCCACCGGTGAGAAACAGCAGCGCAGGCGGAATTTCCACCTTGGCGCCGGCCAGCACCGCGCCGAGCTCGCCGCGCAGCGCCAGGCGGCTGCGGCGTCCGGCGGCGTTGCGCTCGCCCATGGGCCAGAAGTACATGCCGCGCAGGTGCAGGCGCACGAAGGGCTCTTGCGAGGGCGTCAGCGTCATGCCCAGGCCGGCTTGTGCGCCCAGGCCGTAGCCGCGCGTGGGGTTGGCATTGTTGTTGAAGTAGCGCCCGGTCCAGGCGTAGTTGGCCATCAGCGCCGAGGCGCTGCCCGGCGCATCGCCGCCTTCGAGCCGGCCCATGTCGTACTGCAAGTAGTAGCGCCGCTCGATGTGGCCCACGGACTTGCTGCGCCCGCCCACCAGCGCCAGGCTCTGGGATTTGAAGTCGCCGGCATCGGCGCGCTCCAGCGCCGCGCCCATGTACCACGACCAGCCGGCGCGGTTGGGCATGGCCGTCCACTGGGTCGATGCCTTCTGGCTCTTGGCGTCCAGCGCGATCTGGCTGAGCGCGCGCCAGCCCAGCGGCCAGAGCCGGTTGTGCGTGTGGTCGAACGACAAGCGCGGCCCGGCATCGGTGCTCAGGCCCAGGCCGAACACGGCCTTTTGCAGCTTGGCCTCGTGCAGCTGCGCGATCACCGTGGCGTTTTCGGGCTCGCTGTTTTCGGTGTCGAGCATCAAAAATGCCGATTCGAAATAACCGCTGCTGGCCAGGCGCTGCTGGGCGTCGAGCAGCACGTCCTCGCTGTAGTCCGCGCCGATGGGCAGGCGCACGATGTTGCGGATGCCCTCGGCGTCGTAACGCTGCACGCCGGTGAGCTTGAGCTGGCCAAAGCGGTACAAGGGCCCGGCGTCATAGGCCACGTGCAGCGTGGCGCGGTTTTCGTCGGCGTCGATGCGCGCCTGGCTGTGGGCAATCTGCGCCGTCGGGTAGCGCCGGCGCTGCAGCACGCGCAGCCCTTCGCTTTTGGCGCTGTCCCAGGCCGACTGCGTGAAGGCATCGCCCGGCTTGAGCGACCAGCGCCGCTCGATGCGCTCGCGCTGGGCCTGGGCCTGGGCATCGCTGGCCATGGGCTGGGCAAACTCGATGCGGTGGCTGGCCACCGTGGTCTGCGGCCCCGGATCGACCTCGATCACGATGCGGCGCGGCGCCTGCTGCTGACCTTGCTCCACGCGCAACGCCAACTGTGGGTTGAAGTAGCCCAGCGCAGCCAGCAAATCGCGCGCATTGGCATCGGCCTCGGCCAGCAGGCGGTTGAACTCCAGCTCGCGCAGATCCGGAAAGTGCACATAGCGTTGCAGCGCCAGATGACGCTCCAGGTGCTGGGCAATGTCGCGCTGGCTGCTGCGCACCTGCACCGTAAAAGACAGCGGCGCTTGCGCCCCTTGCGGCGTATCGGCATCCTCGGCGGCTGCGTCGCTTGCCGCATCGTCTGCGGCATCCGTGGCTCGGCCTGCGGCGGCATCGGCAGCAGACGCGGCGCTGCCTGGGGCGGCATCCATGACTGCATCGGTCATCGCCTTGGGGGCGGCGCTGCTGCGGGGTTGGGCGGCAGGCTGGCTGGCGGTCTCTGCCTCAGCGCCCGCTGGCACAACCTGGGCCGCGCCCCCCGCCGCCTGGGCCTGCGGCTGCGCAGGCAACGCGCCGCAAGCGGCCAACACCAGCGCCGCGGCCCCAGCCAAAGGCAGGCGAGCCCAGCGCCGGGCGCTCGCCTGGCTTGCCTGTGAGAGCCTGCCCGCACCAAGGCCAGCAACAGGCTCTGAGAAAAGTACACCATTCATGGCCCCGTATTCTGACACTGGCCACCTTGGCTTGCGGCAGCGCCCGGCAAAGGGCCTGTGGGAAGAAAGTAAAGGCATTTGCCCCACCCACATCACGCCTTGCCCTTGTCAGGCCAGCGGGCGCTGCGCAGGCCGCGCGGGCCGCCACAGCAGCAGCGCCAGCAACGTGGCGGCCAGCAGCGCGGCGCTGGCGCTGGCCACGGCCACAAAGGCGCGCTCGAATGCGGCGCTGGCCGCTTGCAGCAGCGTGGCCGCCCAAGGCTCGGGCAGGGTTTGGGCGGCCAGGCGCGCTTGATCCAGGCTGTCGTAAATCTGCGCCAGCGCGGCGTACGCAGGCGCATCGGGCAAATGCAGGCTGGCGGCGTACACGGCCGTCATCAGGCTGCCCAGCAGCGCCACGCCCAGCAGGCCGCCCAGCTCGTAGGAGACCTCTTCGATCGAGGCGGCCATGCCGGCCTTGTCCTCAGGCGCGCCAAGCATGACGGCCGAGGAGGCCCCGGTCACCGCCACGCCGTAGCCGCCGCCCAGCAGCGCCAGCGCAGCCACCAGCGGCCAGCCCATGCCCTGATAGAGCGCCAGCGTGCCCAGCAGCCCGGCAATGCACGCGCCCATGCCGCCGAGGATGACCGCGCGCGGCCCGCCCCGCCCGGCCAGGGCGCCGGCCAGCGGCCCGGCAACGAATGAGGCCAGGGCCATGGGCAGCATGTACAGCCCAGCCTGCAAGGGGCTGAGCGCGCGCACCAGTTGCAGCCATTGGCTGAACACGAGCTGAAAGCCGATGAAGGCGATGGAGCACATCAGCGCGGCCGCCACGCCGCCGCCCAGCCCAGGCAGGCGCAGCAGGGAGAAGTCAATCAGCGGCTGGGCGATGCGGCGCTGGCGCCGCGCAAACAGCGCCAGCAACGCCAGCCCGGCAACGGCGGCCAGCGCCACTTGTGCCCAGGGCGGGCGCAGCTGGGCGGCGGCCTGGATGGCGTAGGTCAGCCCCAGCATGCCCAGCAAGACCAGCACCGAGCTGGGCCAATCCCAGGAGGCAGCCGGCCCTTGGCCCGGCTGGCCTTGGCGCTGGCGCACGCGATCGGGGGCGATGACGGACCACGCCAGCCCCAGGCTGAGCAGCACCACCGGCAAGTTGATGAGAAAGACCGAGCCCCACCAAAACCGCGTGAGCAAAAAGCCGCCCAGCACTGGCCCCAGCGCCGCGCCGCCCGAGGCCACCGAAGCCCAGATGCCAATGGCCAGGCCGCGCTCGCGCTCGTCGGTAAAGCTCAGGCGGATCAACGCCAGCGTGGCGGGCATCATCAGCGCCGCGCCGCAGGCCAGCGCAGCGCGCGCGGCAATCAGCGATGCCGCGCTGGGCGAGTACGCCGCCCACACCGAGGCCAGGCCAAACAGCGCCAGCCCGGCGGCGAACACCCGGCGGTGGCCCAAACGATCGCCCAGCGTGCCCGTGCCCGGCAGCAGGCCGGCCACCACCAGCGGGTACATGTTGACGACCCACAGCTTTTGCGCCGCGCTGGCGCGCAAATCGTGCGTGAGGATGGGCAAGGCGGTGTAGAGCACCGTCATGTCAATGACGATGAGCAGCAGCGCGCTGGAGAGCACGGCCAGCGCCAGCCAGCGCCGGGCGTCGGGCGTTTCTGGCTCTGCGGTTTTCGTCATCATCAGGCTGCGGGTTTGGAAAGCCGTGGCTGCTGGCTTGGCTCACCCTGCCAGCTCATACCTCGCCTGTCACCTTGCGCGCGCAGCGCAGCGATGGCGGCGGCATCCAGGCCCAGCTCCTGCAGCACGGCCTCGGTGTGCTGGCCGATGGCTGGCGGGGCATGGCGGTTTTGCACGGGCGTGGCCGAGAGCTTGATCGGGCAGGCCACCTGCGGCACCTGGCCGAGCTGGGCATGGGGCAGCGTGAAGGCCATGCCGCGCGCCTGCACCTGCGCATCGGCAAACACGCCCGAGAGCGTGTTGATCGGGCCGCAGGGCACGGCCTTGGCCTCCAGCGCGGCGATCCACTGGGCGGTGCTGCGCTGGCGGGTCAGGGCCTGCAGCAAGGGGATGAGCGCGTCGCGGTACTGCACGCGCTGGGCGTTGCTGGCAAAGCGCGCATCGGCGGCCAGCTCGGGCGCGCCCGCTTCGGCGCAAAAGCGTTGGAACTGGCCGTCGTTGCCAATGGCCAAAATCATGTGGCCGTCGGCAGTGGGAAAGTCCTGGTAGGGCACGATGCTGGGATGGGCGTTGCCCAGGCGGGCCGGGTCTTGGCCGGTGGCCAGGTGGCCCAGGGCCTGGTTGGCCAGGCAGGCCACTTGCACGTCCAGCAAGGCCATGTCGATGTGCTGGCCCTGGCCGCTGCGCTCGCGCCAGGCCAGCGCGGCCAGGATGGCGTTGCTGGCGTACAGGCCGGTGAGGATGTCGGTCAGCGCCACGCCCGCTTTCATCGGCCCGCCGCCGGGCTCGCCATCGGGGCGGCCGGTCACGCTCATCAGCCCGCCCAGGCCCTGGATGAGAAAGTCGTAGCCCGCGCGCGGCGCGTAGGGGCCGGTTTGCCCAAAGCCGGTGATGGAGCAATAGATCAGCCGCGGGTTGAGCGCGGCCAGGCTGTCGTAATCCAGCCCGTATTTCTTCAGCCCGCCCACTTTGTAGTTCTCCAGCAGCACGTCGGCGCTGGCGGCCAGCTGGCGCACCAGCGCCTGGCCCTGGGGCTGGGTGATGTCGATGGTGATGGATCGCTTGTTGCGATTGGCGCAGAGGAAGTAGGAGGCGGTGTCACTGGCCTGGCCTTGCGCATCCTGCGCCCAGGGCGGGCCCCAGCGGCGCGTGTCGTCGCCCTCGCCGGGGCGCTCGACCTTGATGACGTCGGCCCCCAGATCGGCCAGCAGCTGCCCGGCCCAGGGCCCGGCCAGAATGCGCGAGAGATCGAGTACGCGGATGTGCGAGAGAGCGCCATTCATGGGTTGAGCGTTCGGAGTTGAGCGTTGAGCGTGAGGACGGCTGGAGGGCTGCTGCCATCCGCCAAGGGGGCTGCCGTTGCGCAAAGACCGTTTTGCTCCCTCCCCCAGCAAACGGGGGGCAGGAGTGGGGGTGAGCGTTTCGCACAAACGCCTGTGCCGATGGCAAAGCCATCGACGTCGGCGTTTCAGAACGAGCGTCGCGCAGGGATGCCCCCGCGCTCAACGCTCAACTCCGAACGCTCAACCTCCCCTTCAGTTGGCTTCAGTTGGCAAACGCGGCGATGCCGGTGATGGCGCGGCCCAGGATCAGGGCGTGCAC
>JAUMYI010000002.1:0-6546 GCA_030528705.1 Comamonadaceae bacterium
GGTCCGTGCCGGCCACTTCCTTGAGGAACCTGGGCGCATCGACGATGCGGAAGTCGTAGGTGCCAAAGGCGCGCAAGCGCACCACGCCAAAGTCCTGGTCGCGCATCATCACCGGGTTGGAGGTGCCCCATTTGTTGCCGGTGAACAGGCGCGTGTTCAGGTAGTACACATCGCACTTGAAGGGCGACTGGAAGCCGTACTTCCAGCCCAGGATGGTTGAGAGGATGGGGATGTTCTCGGTGCTCAGCGTGTGCTTGCCCGGGCCGAACAGGTCGGCGAACTGGCCAGCGGCGACGAACTGCACCATCTGCGACTCGCGCACGATGAGCTGCGCGCCGTTTTTGATTTCCTTGTCCTCGTCGGGCCAGCGAAACGACAGCGTGTCGCGCGAGTCATCGGTCCACTCGATAACTTCAATCAGCTGGTTGCGCACCAGATTCCAAATCCGCTCCATAAAACGCCTTTGCTCGATAGGGTCAGTCCTGACTGCGGCGGCCGCGCGCAGCAGCCGTATTCTGCATGAAGCGCCTGCAAGCCATTGGCCGGCGCAGACTGTGGCCTGCGCCCGCACAGGCCTTTGGGCTGGCGCTCAGCCTGCTTTGAGCAGGCGCGCCGCTTCCAGCGCGAAGTAGCTCAGCACGCCGTCGGCGCCAGCGCGCTTGAAGGCCAGCAGGCTTTCGAGCACCACCGCATCGTGGGCCAGCCAGCCATTGGCCGCAGCCGCCTTGAGCATGGCGTACTCGCCGCTGACCTGATAGGCGAAGGTCGGCACCTCGAAGGTCTGCTTGACGCGCCAGAGCACGTCCAGGTAAGGCATGCCGGGCTTGACCATGACCATGTCCGCGCCCTCCTGGATGTCCAGCGCCACCTCGCGCAGGGCCTCATTGGTGTTGGCCGGGTCCATCTGGTAGGTCTTCTTGTCGCCCTGGCCCAGATTGGCGGCCGAGCCCACCGCGTCGCGAAACGGCCCATAGAAGGCGCTGGCGTACTTGGCGCTGTAAGCCATGATGCGCGTGTGCACGTGGCCGTGGGTTTCCAGCGCCTGGCGGATGGCGCCGATGCGCCCGTCCATCATGTCGCTGGGCGCGACGATGTCCACCCCGGCCTGGGCCTGCACCAGCGCCTGGCGCACCAGCTGCTGCACGGTGGCGTCGTTGTGGATGTAGCCGCGATCGTCGGGCAGGCCGTCCTGACCGTGGCTGGTGTAGGGGTCCAGCGCCACATCGGTCATCACCCCCAACTGGGGGAAGCGCCGCTTGAGCGCGGCCACCACGCGCGGCACCAGGCCATCGGGGTTGGTGGCTTCTTCACCATCGGGGGTTTTCAGGCTGGCATCAATGACCGGAAACAGCGCCAGGCAGGGAATGCCCAGGGCCACGCATTCCTCGGCCACGTGCAGCAGCTGATCCAGGCTCAGCCGCTGCACCCCCGGCATCGAAGGCACAGGCGTGCGCAGGCCCTGGCCTTCCTGCACGAAGACGGGATAGATCAAATCCTTGGCGGTGAGCACGTGCTCGCGCACCAGATCGCGCGTGAAGGCGTCGTAGCGCAGGCGACGCGGCCGGGTCAGCGGAAAGGAGAAATGGGCATGTGACATGGGCAGTCCAGAAAAGCAAAAGCGCACTCCCGCCGCGGCGCACGGGGCAGGCGCATCACAGCGTGCTTTGCACCAGGCGCAGGTAATCGCCCACCGTGCGGCATTGGCTGGCGCTTTGGGTGCTGATGTTGATGTTCAGCGCCAGACATGTCTCGTCGTTGATGATGGTCATCTTCAACCAATCGCGAATTGGCGTATGGGCATCAATGTCCCCGCGCGGGCACTCCAGCACCTGCGCCACGATATGAAAGACCTGCAACTCAATCGACATGCCGCCATTGTGCATGGTTTTGCCCATCGGGCCGCCCCATGCAGGCATACCGGCTCGGCACTGCCCGATTTGCTGGCACGGCACCGGATTTGAGGCGCGCCGCCGAGATTGCTACACTGCGGCCCCTTTGCCAGCCAGGCCAGCCAGGCCCGCATTTCGCCAGCTTTTCTCCCGCCCATGCTCCCATTCTTTCTCCGGCGCCTTGCCTCGCTGCTGCTGTCCCTGGCGGGCGCATCGGTGCTGGTGATGTTCGTGTTGGAGGTGCTGCCGGGCAACGCCGCGCAGACGCTGCTCGGGCCCGATGCCGCGCCCGAGGCCGTACAGGCGCTGTACGAGCAACTGGGGCTGGATCGGCCCGTGCTGCGGCGCTACGGCGACTGGATCGGCGGCCTGCTGCGCGGCGACATGGGCGAGAGCTATGCCTACGGCATCGCTGCCAGCGAGCTGATTGTGCAGAGCCTGAAGCTGACCCTGCCGCTGGCCCTGCTGGCCATTGCACTGGCCGTCGCCATGGCGCTGTGCGCCGGCATCTACGCCGCGGCGCGGCACAACCGCGCTGGCGACGTGCTCACCATGGGGCTGACGCAAATTGGCATGGCCGTGCCCAACTTCTGGCTGGCCATCTTGCTCATCATGCTGTTTGCCGTGCGGCTGCGCTGGTTCTCCGCCGGGGGCTTTCCCGGCTGGGACAGCGACTACGGCGGTGGCCCCTGGCCGGCGCTGAAGGCTTTGCTGCTGCCCGCGCTGGCCCTGGCCATGGTGCAGGCGGCCATGCTGGCGCGCATGACGCGCTCGGCCATGCTGGAGGTGCTGCGCGAGGACTACATCCGCACGGCCCAGGCCAAGGGCCTGGCGCGCTGGCAGGTGCTGCTGGGCCATGCGCTGCGCAATGCGCTGATCCCGGTGGTCACGGTCGCCGGCCTGCAATTTGCCAACCTGCTGGCCGGCACCATCGTGGTGGAAAACGTCTTCCAGCTGCCCGGCCTGGGGCGGCTGATCTTTCAGGCCATCGAAAACCGCGACATGGTGGTGGTGCGCAACTGCGTGCTGCTGCTCTCGGCCATGGTGATCGTGGTGAACTTCTTGGTCGATCTGGCCTACGCCTGGCTGGATCCGCGCATCCGCCACACGCGCACGCGCCGCGCAGCCCTCTCAGCCACCTGAAATGAGCGCAGCCATGCCCAATGCCGCCGCCCGCACGGCACACACTGTCTGGCGCCAGCCATCGCTGCTGGTGGGCGGCCTGCTGACGCTGCTGCTGCTGCTCACGGCGCTGCTGTCGATGGTCTGGACGCCGCACCCGCCCGGCGAGCAATACACCGACCGGCGCCAGGCCGCGCCCAGCGCCGAGCACTGGCTGGGCACCGACGTCTATGGGCAGGACATGCTCTCGCAGCTGATGGTCGGCGCGCAAAGCTCGGTGCTGGTGGGCGTGGTGGCCGTGGGCATCGGCCTGCTGCTGGGCGTGGCCCTGGGCCTGCTGGCGGCCACGCGCAAAGGCTGGGTCGAAGAGCTCATCATGCGCCTGGCCGATTTGACCTTCGCCTTCCCGGCCATCCTCACGGCCATCATGATGCGCGCCGTCTACGGCTCCGGCGTGGTGATCTCCATCATCGCCATCGGCATTGCCAGCGTGCCCATCTTCGCGCGCCTGACGCGCGCCTCGGCCAATGCCCTGCTCGAGCGCGACTTCGTGCTGGCCGCGCGCGCCTGCGGCCGCCGCCCCTGGGCCATCGCCTGGGAGCACGTGCTGCCCAATCTGCTGCCCATCCTGATCGTGCAGGCCACCATCCAATTTGCCATTGCCATCCTGGCCGAGGCTGCGCTGTCCTACCTCGGCCTGGGCACGCAATACCCCACCCCATCCTGGGGGCGCATGCTCAGCGAGGCCCAAACCACGCTGTTCGACGCCCCCATGCTGGCCGTCTACCCCGGCGTGACCATCGCCCTGGCCGTTTTCGGCCTGAACCTGCTGGGCGATGGGCTGCGCGACCGACTCGACCCGCGGCTGACGGGCAGCCAGCGATGAGCCACGCCACCGCCGCCGCGCCCAGCGCCGCAGCCAACGCCGCGCTGCTGGCCATCGAAGGGCTGCGCGTCAGCCTGGGCAACCCGCCGCACACCACTGCCGTGCTGCACGACATCCAGCTGCAAGTGCAGCCCGGCCAGACCCTGGGCCTGGTGGGCGAGTCGGGCAGCGGCAAATCCATGACGGCGCTGGCCATCATGGGCCTGCTGCCCGCGCCCGCGCAGTGCAGCGGCAGCATCCGCCTGCAAGGCCAGGAGCTGCTGGGGCTGTCGCAGCGGCAGTTGCAACGCCTGCGCGGCAACCGCATGGCCATGGTGTTCCAAGAGCCCATGAGCGCCCTCAACCCCGTGCACACCATTGGCCAGCAGGTGGCCGAGCCCCTGCGCCTGCACCAAGGCCTGGGCCGGCGCGCCGCGCTGCAACAGGCCGCCGCCTTGCTCGAACGCGTGGGCATTGCCCGCGCCGGCCAGCGCCTGACCGACTACCCGCACCAGTTCTCCGGCGGCCAGCGCCAGCGCATCACCATCGCCATGGCGCTGGCCTGCAAGCCCGCCTTGCTGATTGCCGACGAGCCCACCACGGCGCTGGACGGCATCGTGCAGCAGCAAATCCTGGACCTGCTCGACGAGCTGGTGCTGGAGCGCCACATGGGCCTGCTGCTGATCTCGCACGACCTGGCCGTGATCTCCGACTACTGCGACAGCGTGGCCGTGATGACCCAGGGCCAAATCGTCGAGCACGGCGCCACGGCCAGCGTCTTCGCGCAGCCGCAGCACCCCTACACCCAGCAGTTGATGCAGTCGCGCCAGCGCCTGATGGCCTTTTGCCAAAGCGAAACGCCCGCCCCGGCCGCCGCCCCGCCCGCAGGCAATGGCGGCAACAACGGCAGTGGCGGCGCCAACGGCGGCAACGCCCACGGAGGCGCGGCATGAGCGCGCCAAGCACCTCGCGCTGCAACCTGCTGGACGTGCGCGACATCAGCCACCACTACCGCCAGCCGCGCCGCTGGCCGGCCCTGCCCTGGCCCGGCCAGCGCGTGGCCCAACGCGGCGGGCAGGGGCAGGTGCTGGAGCACATCAGCTTCTCGCTACAGCCTGGGCAAAGCCTGGGCATCGTGGGCGAATCCGGCGCTGGCAAATCCACGCTGGCGCGCATCGTCATGGCGCTGGAGCGCCCCAGCCGCGGCAGCGTGCGCCTGCTCGGGCGCGATCTGCACCAGATGCCGCCCGAGCAGCTGCGCCTGGCGCGCTCCGATTTCCAGATGGTCTTTCAAGACCCGTACAGCTCGCTGAACCCGCGCCAGCGCATCGAGCGCATCGTCACCGAGCCGCTGCGCGCCCTGGGCGAGCGCGAGCTGCTGCCCATGCGCCGCCGCGCCGAGCAAATGCTCGAACAAGTCGGCCTGCACAGCCGCGATCTGGACAAATACCCGCACGAATTCTCCGGCGGCCAGCGCCAGCGCATCGCCATCGCCCGCGCGCTGATGACGCGCCCGCGCCTGATCGTCGCCGACGAACCCGTCTCCGCCCTGGACGTGAGCATCCAGGCCCAGGTGCTGGATCTGCTGCTGGAGCTGAAGAAAACCTACGGCATCTCCTTCCTGCTCATCAGCCACGACATGGCCGCCATCCACCACCTGTGCGAGGACATGCTGGTCATGCACCAGGGCCGCATCATCGAGCGCGGCAGCCCGGCGCAGCTGTTTCACGCCCCGCAACAGCCCTACACCCAGGCCCTGATCGCCGCCATGCCACAGCTGGGCCAGGGCCGGCGCCGCGAGCGCCTGGCGCAGCAAGAAGCAGCCGCGCCCCCTCCTGACACGCCCACCCCCACGGTACCCTGCAGCGATGGCGACGTGCCCCGATAACCAGGACCCCACGTCGCCAGGCCACAGCAACACCGCATGCAAGACCACCTGCGCGCCCATCGCAAGTCTATTGAGCTACTGGCCCGCCGGGGCCGGCTGGACATCCAGCGCGGCCCGGGCTACCAGATCAACCGTTTGTGCGAGCCGTTTGGCACGGGCTTCAGCGATTTCTACGACTTTGGCCGGATTGCTCTGGGGCGTGGTTGCTTTACGTTGCGTCAGTCACTGGCGCTGACCCAGCCGGCGCAGGAGGTCACCCATCTGTGCGGCGTCAGCATCGTGATCCGCGGGCGCTACCGGATTGCCTTCGAGGCGCCGGCCATCCAGGCCGAGGGCGCGCCCGGACAGGTGTGGCTGCGCCGTGGTCGCTTCGGTCACATCGGCACCGAGCTGGGCGCGGGCCAGCGCTTTGCCATGCTGTCGCTGGATTTCAGCCCCGAGCTGCTGGCGCGCTTTGCCCAGACCGAGGCGCCCAGCCCGGTGCTGGCGTTTTTCCGGGATGAGCGGCCCGGCCCGGCGCAGGTACGGCCCTTGCACCCGGCACCGGCGCGGCTGCTGGGGCGGGCCGCGCAGCTGCTGGATCTGCCGGCAGCGCGCAATGCCATCGACCTGCTGGAGCTGGAGGGCGCGGCGCTCAGCCTGCTGGGGCTGCTGCTGCGCAGCGGCGGCGGGCAGGCCGCCGGCCAGGCGCCGCTGGCCTGGCGCACGGAGACCGACCGCGCCATCGATGCCGCGCTGCACATCCTGGAGCAGGAGTGCGCGCAGAAGATCACCATCGCCCA
>JAUMYI010000002.1:6646-8754 GCA_030528705.1 Comamonadaceae bacterium
ACTTGCCCGATTTTTCGGAATCGCTCCCGATCAGAACAAGAGGCATTCTCATTTGGTTTCGATAATGCGAGGCTTTGTTTGTTTTGTCAGGAGTTCTTGCAGATGCCTGCCCCTCGCCTTGCGCCTTGCCCATTGGCCGTGTGCCTGGTCTTTTCCTTGGCCCTGCCTGCCGGCGCGCAGCAGCCCACGACCCCGCAGGAGGAGGAAACGCCCAGCCTGCCGCCGGTCACGGTGGCGGCCCGCGGCGTCAAGGAGCAGGCGCAGGATGCGCCGCTGGCCCTGACGGTCATCGACGGCGAGCAGGCCCAGCGGCGCGCCTTCACTTCAGTGGAAGACAGCCTCTACAGCGTGCCGGGGGTGGAGATCCACAGTGGCGGCTCGGGCAATACCTATCTGTGGATGCGCGGCACCGGCTCGCTGTCGCACACCTCGCTGGACGATACCTCGGTGGGCATTCGCATCGATGGCGCTTCGCAGGGGCTGGTGGGGCTGGATCGCAACCTCTACGACCTGCGCCAGATCGAGGTGGCCAAAGGCCCGCAGGGCACGCTGCACGGCCACCAGGCCGAGGCCGGGTCGGTGCATATCCAGACCCGCGACCCGGAGCCGCTGTTCGATGCGCAGGCCGGGGCCGGCGTGGGCAGCGACCGCCTGCGCCGCACCGAGGCCATGCTGAACACGCCGCTGAGCGACACGCTGTTTTTGCGCCTCTCGGGCATGGCCCAGTGGCAGGACGACTACATCCACAACCGCCGCAGCGGCGAGCCGCTCAACACCCTGAAAAACCAGGGCCTGCGCGCCAAGCTGCTGTGGCAGCCCGATGCGCGCACCGATGTGATGCTCACCGCCTACCGCGACCGGCGTCTGAACGATGTGCCGCTGGTGATCTTCCCGCCGCATGGCGATACGCCGATGTTCGATGCCGGCCGCATGCCGCAGACCTCGCTGCGGCAGACCAGCGGCGTCCATCTGGATATCCGCCACCGCTGGGAGGGGGCACAGCTGCATGCGCTCACCGCCTGGTCGCAGCATCGCGGGCGGGTGCAGCGCTCCTATCTGCCGCTGGACAATCTGCCCTTTCTCTTCGAGCAGATGCGCGTGCCCGCGCCGATGCGGCCGCTCATCAGCGCGTTCTACGACAACCCGGCCCACAACCTGCAGCGCATCGATGACGACATCCGCATGCTGGAGCAGGAACTGCGCCTGAGCTCGCTGCCCGGCAGCGCCGTGCAATGGGTGGCCGGGGCCTATTTGCAGCACCGCAACCGGGGCTTTGGCTACGACGCGCGGCGCGGCCTGCTGCCGCTGCCTGCGCCCATGCCGGCGCTCAACGACGATGGCTACAACGCCCTGTTGCAGCGCGATTACCGCATCCGCACCCAGGCGCTGTATGGCGAGCTGACCTATCCCGTACTGCCGCAGCTCAAGGCCATTGCCGGCCTGCGCCTGTCGCACGAGCGCATCGGCTACCGCGCCGCCCTGCACCCCGGCGCGGGCACTCGCCTGGCCGCAGGCGGCGACCGCCAGCAGACGCAGCGCATCGGCGATACCGCGCTGACCGGCCGCGTCGGGCTGGATTGGCATTTCGTGCCGCAGGTGCCGCAGTGGCACGCCTATGCGCTGTACTCGCGCGGCCACAATCCCGGCGGCTTTGGCGACTACGCCACCAACATCGCCTATGGCCAGCCCGACATCCCCTACCGGGCCGGGCGCATCCACGCGCTGGAACTGGGCCTCAAGGGCGGCGCGGACGACGGGCGCTGGGGCATGAGCGCCGCGCTGTTCCGCAACACCGTGCGCAACGACAAGCTCAGCGTGACCCAGTTCCCGAGCTTCATCACCGAAATCTTCAACGTGGACACGCGCTCGCAGGGTCTGGAGCTGGCCGGCTTTGCCCGGCTTGGAGCGCACTGGCAGCTCAACGGCAATGCCAGCTTCACCGATGCCAAGGTGACGGACGTGCCCGCGGCCGTTGCGGCGCAGACCCGCACCGGCAACCGTGTACCGCAGGTGCCGCGCGCCAGCGCCGCGCTGGGGCTGCAATACCGCCAGCGGCTGAGCCTGCCCGCGCTCGGCCAGGGACAGTTCTTTGCCCGCGCCGACCTGCG
>JAUMYI010000002.1:8854-10748 GCA_030528705.1 Comamonadaceae bacterium
GGCTGAGCCTGCCCGCGCTCGGCCAGGGACAGTTCTTTGCCCGCGCCGACCTGCGCTACGTCGGCAGTCGCGCCGCCATGCCCGACAACCAGCTGATGCTGGGCGGGCATGCGCTGGTCGATGCCGCCATCGGCTGGAGCGGCCGCCACGTGGAGTGGACGCTGTGGGGCAAGAACCTGGGCAACCGCCACTGGATGCGCTACGCCATGATGCCTGCCGGCTACAGCGCGCCGCTGGGCCGCCCCGCGACGGGCCGCACGTGGGGACTGAACCTGCGCTACTACTTCTGATGGTACCTGTAGCTGAATGGCACTGAGGACTCCGGACGCGCCGCCCGTCGCGCGCGGCGCCTGGCTGCTGTTTGCCATGCTGTATGCCAGCCAGTACCTCGGCATCGGCTTCATCGGCCTGGCGCTGGCGGCAGTGTTGCGCGAGCAGGGCGCCTCGCTGGCGCAGCTTGGCCTGCTCAACCTGCTGCTGCTGCCGATGTCGCTCAAGTTTCTCTGGGCGCCGCTGGTGGATCGTCATGGCCGCCGCAGCCACGGCGCGGGCCGCTGGCCGGGGCGCGGCCACTACCGCAACTGGCTGCTGCCGATGCAGGCGCTGATGGCGCTGATGCTGGTGCTGGCGGCCTTCATGCCCCCGCAGGGCGGCCTGCAGGCGCTGCTGCTGGCGGCCCTGCTGGTGTATGCCATGGCCACCGCCACGCAGGATCTGGCGCTCGATGGCATGGCCACGCTCACCTTCACGCCTGCGCAGCGCCCGCTGATCAACAGCATCCAAGTGGGCGCGGGCATGCTGGGCAATATCGTCGGCGGCGCGCTGGTGCTGTGGCTGTATCCGTATATCGGCTGGCGCGGCTGCCTGTGGCTGCTGGCGGCGCTGGTGGTGTTTCCCTGGCTGCTGCTCTGGCGCTGGCGCGAGCCGCAGCCGGGTACGGGCGTTGCGCAGCACCATGCGCCGCACAGCCCGTGGCGGCAACTGCTCACCTTCTGGCAAGGGCAGCTGCCCTGGCTGGCGCTGGTAGCGCTTGGCACCACGGCATTCGCCGCCCTGGCGATGCTGACCCCGGCGCTGGTCGATGCGGGCTGGGCGCTGCCCGAGATCGGCAGCGCCATCCGCCTTTTCGGCGCGGTCGTGGGCCTGCTGGCGGCGCTGCTGGCCGCGTGGTGGCTGCGCCGCCTGGGCCGTGCGCAGGCCATCGCGCTGTCGGCACTGTTGCAGGCGCTGGCCTTGCTGGCGCTGCTGCCGGTACTGCTGGGGCGCAGCAGCCCGGCCTGGGTGCATGTCGCCATCGCCGCCTACTACCTGGCCTTCTCGCCGCTGTATGCCAGCCTGGGCACGGTGATGATGGACAAGGCGCGCGCCACTGGCGCGCCAGCCACCCTCTACACCCTGCAAAACGCCACCGCCATGCTGCTGGCCCTGCTGGGCAGCAGCGCCTGCCTGTGGCTGGCGCAGCGCATCGGCTATGCCGGCGCGCTGCTGCTGTGCATGGGCTGCCTGCTGCTGGCCGCCCTGATGGCATTGCGCTGGCCCGGCATCACCGCCACGGACGGCGCTTGCGGCCAGCCTGCTTCCGCCTGCCAACACGATTGCACTGCCTTGCCATGAAGACTGCCTTACAGACCGCCACCGCTGATTCGACCCGCACCCCGCTGGCCGATCAGGATCACAAGCTCGACATCCTCGAACACGTCAATCAGGACCATCCCGAGGAAGTGCTGGCGATTGCCCAGGCCTACGGCCCCGCCGACGCCCGCAGCGCCCGGCTGGAAGACATCTTCGAGGAAGGCTGCCTGCTCAGCGCCGAGCTGGCCGAAGGCGCGGCCCGCTCCGTGTTCGTGCCCTTTGCCCTCAAGGGCGATCTGGAAGAAAACGTGCTGTACCTGGC
>JAUMYI010000002.1:10848-13397 GCA_030528705.1 Comamonadaceae bacterium
TGTTCGTGCCCTTTGCCCTCAAGGGCGATCTGGAAGAAAACGTGCTGTACCTGGCCTACGAAGCCCTGGCGCGGCAGGGCAAGTCGCTGTCGGGCCAACACAAACAGTTTTTCAGCGTCGTTGGCAGCGAGATGGTGACGGCGCACATGCTGCGCCTGCACTTGAAAAGCACCGTGCCCCTGCCCGAAGACGCGCCCGGCCATGCCTGGTTTTTCTCCCTCAAGACCCTGGAGCGCCTGCCTGCCAAGCTCCCGGTGGCGCGCCAGCGCATGTCCCTGATCGCGCAATGGTTCAGCCGCCTGCTGCTGTGGTGGCTCAAGCGCGTGTCGCCTGCGCGGCGCGAACAGGTGATGCTGTCCTTCACCAAGGATCAGCGCTACTACACCCTGCGCCGCGCACGCAAAAGCAGCGCCGATGCGCCCTTTGCCGACTTGGCCGAAGTCGATGTCTTTCTGCACCAAAGCGCCGACGGTGCGCCCACCCCCGGCAGCCGCTGGGCCAGCGCCCTGCGCGCGGGCGACGTCATCTTCAGCCAGGCCCAGTACCACGAGCACACCGAGCACCTGGCGCAAGGACAATGCGTGCTGATCGGCGACGAAACCGCGCTGCCCGCCGTGGCCGCGCTGCTGGAAGGCTGGCGCAACCCGCAGCCGCCGGTGGTCTTCTGCATCACCGCCGATGCGCTCGACCAGCCCTATCTGGCCGATGCGTCATTGCCAGCGGGAACGCGCCTGCATCGCATCAGCGCCAGTCAGGACGCGGCCGCCGCCGTGATCGCCGAGCTGGAGCGCCTGCCCGCCATCGACGCCGTCTGGGGCGCGCTGGAAAACAGCGATGCCAAAACCATCCGCCAGCACCTGCGCCACGCCCGCGGTCTGGCCGGCAGCCAGAACCGCGTCAAGGGCTATTGGCGGCGCAGTGGCAGTGCGGCCGGGTAGACGGCGCTTCGCCTCCAGTCGCGCCCAGCGCCATGCGCTACGTGACATTGGCATCCTGGCCGCGCTCGCGCTCGCGCCGGCGCAGCAGCTGCCAGGCGCCCAGCAGCAAGGCCAGCACCGCCGCCAGCATGGCCGCGCGAAACACCGGCGGCAGGCGCGCGTCCAGGGCAAAGCGCCACCACGGCATATGGCTGAGATCCTCGTGGCTGTAGGCGAAATACATGATCCAGCCCAGCGCCGCGAACACCAGCGCAAGCGCCAGCAGCCAGCCCAGCTCCAGGCGCACGGCAAACAGCGAGGAATGGCTGCTGAACTGCTCCTTGGACACCAGCAGCAGCCCCAGCAACACCGCCAGCACGGCCATCTCGTACCAGGCAAAGCCATTGGGCAGCGAGAGCCACAGCGCCAGGCCCGTGGCCAGCAGCGCCAGCCACCAGGCCGCATCCAGGCGCTCCAGCAAGGCCCGCGCCAGCACCAGCAGCAACAGGCCGCAGACACTGCCCAGCAGCCGCGAGGCCTCGATCCACAACTGCGGCACATGCCAGCGTTGCAGTGCCAGCGCCGCGGCCAGGTTATCGGGCCTGGCGCCAGCGGCCAGCAGCACCGCGCCAGCGGCAAAGGCCAGCCCGCCCAGCACCAGCGGCGCCGCCCAGGCGATGTTGCGCGCAATCTGCATGCCGGTGACGTGCAGGCGCCGGCGCGCGCGGCCTGGCCGGCTGTTCAGGCGCATCCACAGCGCATAGCCGGTGAGCAGCAGCGCCGCCGCCACCAGCGGCAGCAGGTAATACACGACGCGATACAGCACCAACGCCGCCGCCAGCGCCGTCGCCGGCAGGCCCGAGGCGGACAGGCCAGTGAACATCACCGCCTCGAACACCCCCAGCCCGCCGGGCACGTGGCTGAGGATGCCGGCCGTCAGCGCCAGCATGTACACCATCAGAAAGGCCCACCAGCTCAGCGGGCTGGGCGGCAGCAAAAACCACAGCGCCAGGCCGGCCAGCACGGTGTCGGTGGCCGTGATCAGCAACTGCCGCAGCGCCAGGCCCAGCGAAGGCAGTTGCAATTGCCAAGGCCCCAGGCGCAGGGTTTGCCACCGCGCGCAGCACCACAGGAACGCCAGCGCCACGGCCAACACCAGCGCCGCCAGCGCCACGATGGCCGCCGCTGGCAACTGGGTGTGCAACGCCGCGCGCTGCGCGCCCACCAGCAGCGCCAAGGCGCCCAGCACGGTGATGCCGGCGCCGAAGGCCAGCGCGTTAAAAGCAATCAGCCGCGTGACTTGCAGCGCCGTCAGCCCCCACTGCGTGAACATGCGCATGCGCACGGCGCCGCCGGCCAGCACCCCCAGGCCCACGGTATTGCCCAGCGTGTAGGCCATGAATGAAGTCACCAGCACGGCCGTGCGCGGCGGCGGCTGCGCCGGCGCCAGGTATTTCAGCGCCGAGAAGTCGTAACCAGTCATGACCAGGTAGCTGGCCGCCGCCGCCAGCGCCGCATAGCCCAGCGCCTGCGCGGGCACCTGGGCCATCAGCTGCAGCACCTGCGCGGCATCGACCTCGGCCAGCGCATGGTGCAGGGCCCACACCACCAGCAGCGCCACCGCCGCCGTCA
>JAUMYI010000002.1:13497-19353 GCA_030528705.1 Comamonadaceae bacterium
CCGGTGATCTACAGCCTGGCGCTGGCGGTGTACTGCTCCTCATGGACGTTCTATGGCGCCGTGGGCACGGCCGCGCGCCACGGCCTGGGCTATCTGCCCATTTACCTGGGGCCGATGCTGCTGTTCCTGCTGGGCTGGCGCATGCTGGAGCGCCTGGCGCTGGTGGCCGGTCAGCACAACACCGTCTCCATCGCCGATTTCATCGCCTCGCGCTTTGGCCGCGCGCCGCGCCTGGCGGCGCTGGTGGCGCTGATCGCGCTGATTGCCGCCGTGCCCTACCTGGCCTTGCAGTACCAGGCCGTGGTCACCAGCCTGGGCGTGCTCACCGGGCTGGATGCGCGCGGGCAGCGCTGGGGCGACCCGGCCCTGTACGTGGCGGCCATCATGGCCTTGTTCGCCATTTTGTTCGGCACCCGTCAGGTCGATGCCAGCGAGCATCGCCCGGGCCTGATGCTGGCCGTGGCGCTGGAGTCGATCATCAAGCTGCTGGCCCTGCTGGCCGTGGGCGTGCTGGCGCTGCGCTGGCTGGGCGCGCAGCCGCACAGCGCCGGCCAGGCCATAACCCAGCTGATCCAGCGCGGCCCGCCCACCGGCTTTGTCGCCCAGACGCTGCTGGCCTTTGCCGCCATGCTGTGCCTGCCGCGCCAGTTCCACGTGGCCGTGGTGGAGTGCGGCGACGTGGCCGACATCCGCCGCGCGCGCTGGCTGTTTGGCAGCTATTTGCTGCTCATCAGCCTGATGGTGTTGCCCATTGCCGCAGCCGGCCAGGCCCAGTTCGGCAGCGCCGGCGCGGTCACGCCAGACAGCTTCGTGCTGGCCCTGCCGCTGTCGCTGGGCCACGAGGCGCTGGCGCTGGTGGCCTACATCGGCGGCTTTTCGGCCGCCACGGGCATGGTCATCGTAGTCAGCGTGGCGCTGTCGAACATGGTCAGCAACGATCTGGTCATGCCCTGGCTGCTGCGCCGCCAGCCGCAGCGCCTGGCCGCTGGCGCGGACACCGCCGCCCTGGTGCTGTGGGTGCGCCGCGCCGCCATCGTGCTGCTGGCGCTGCTGGCCTATGGCTACTCGCGCGGCATGGACGGACGCATGCCGCTGGCCAGCCTGGGCCTGATGGCCTTTGCCGCCGTGGCCCAGTTTGCCCCAGCACTGGTGGCCGGGCTGTACTGGCCCGGCGCCAGCCGCCGCGGCGTCGAGGCCGGGCTGCTGATCGGCTTTGCGCTGTGGGGCTATACGCTGCTGCTGCCCAGCCTGGCCGAGAGCGGCTGGCTGGATACGGCCTGGATCGAGCACGGCCCCTGGGGCCAGCAATGGCTGCGCCCCCACCAGCTGCTGGGCAGCAGCGTCGGCCTGGTGCTGGGCAGCGCCGATTGGGACGCCATCACCCACGGCACCTTCTGGTCGCTGCTGGCCAATGCCGCCACGCTGGTGCTGGTCTCGCTGCGCTGGCGCCCCAGCCTGACCGAGCAAATGCAGGCCCAGCCCTTTCTGGCGCCGCAGCGCGCGCCGCGCCCTGACGCAGGCCAGACGCAGCCGGCCGCCGACCAGCCCGGCGCGCCGCTGCAAGCCAGCCGGCTGCGCGTGCGCGATCTGCAAACCGTGGCCAGCCGCATCGTTGGCCAGCGCACCGCCGAGCGCGCCTTTGCCGAGCACGCGCGCCGCCATGCGCTGGCCCTCAGCCCCGAGCTGCGCGCCGATGCCGGCTGGCTGCGCCTGACCGAGCTGCTGCTGGCCGGGGCCGTGGGCGCGGCCTCGGCGCGGCTGCTGCTCACGCGCGCGCTGCAGGGCTCGGGCATGGAGCTGGCGGCCATCGTCTCGGTGCTGGACGAGGCCGGCCAGGAGCTGCGCTTTAACCGCGACATCCTGCTGGCCACGCTGGAGCACATCGACCCGGGCGTGAGCGTGGTCGATGCCGAGATGCGCCTGGTGGCCTGGAACCGGCGCTACCAGCAGCTGTTCAACTATCCGGCCGGGATGCTGTACGTCGGGCGCAGCGTGGCCGATCTGATCGCCCACAATCTGCGCCACGACCCCCTGGGCCTGGCGCGCGAGCCGGCGCAGCATCTGCCCATCGAGGAGCAAGTGCAAAAGCGCATCGCCCTGATGCGCCAGGGGCGCGCCTACACCCTGGTGCGCGAGCTGCGCGACGGGCGCTTCATCGAAATGCGCGGCCACCCGCTGCCCAGCGGCGGCTACGTCACCAGCTACAGCGACATCAGCGCCTTCAAGCGCGCCGAGCGCGAGCTGCGCGACGTCAACGAAACCCTGGAGCAGCGCGTGGCCCAGCGCAGCCGCGAGCTGGCCGCGGCGCACGAATCGCGCTCGCGCTACCTGACGGCCATCAGCCACGACGTGCTGCAACCCATCCACGCCACGCGGCTGTTCGCCTCGGCGCTGCGCGAAGAAACCCAGCCGGCCCAGATGCGGCAGCTGGCCGCGCAGATCGACGCCGCGCTGGGCGCCGCCGAGGACCTGCTCGATGGCGTGCTCGACATCTCGCGCCTGGACGCCGGCGCGCTGCAGCCGGACATCCAGGCCATCGACCTGCACGCCCTGCTGGGCGCACTACAGCAGCAGTACGCCCCGCTGGCGGCCAAGCGGCGGCTGCAATGGCGGCTGCGCATCAGCGCCCGCCACGGCGCGCCGCTGTGGGTGCGCAGCGACGCCCGGCTGCTGCGCCGCGTGCTGCAAAACTTTGCCGCCAATGCGCTGCGCTACACCCAGCACGGCGGCGTGCTGATGACGGCGCGCCCGCGCGCCAGCGCGCTGCTGCTGCAGGTCTGGGACACCGGCCCCGGCATCCCGCCAGCGCATCTGGCGCGCATCTACGACGAGTTCCACCGCTACCAGCAGGTCTTCGACTGGGACGGACGCGGCCTGGGCCTGGGCCTGTCGATCTGCCAGCGCATTGCCCGCTTGCTGCAACACCCGCTGCAGGCGCGCTCGACCCTGGGGCGCGGCAGCATGTTCGCCATCACCGTCCCCTTGGTCAGCGGCGCTGCTGCCTGGCATGGGCTGCACGGCCCGGGCGAACCAGCCGCGGCCATCCCTCATGGAGCCGCCGCCACGGCCTTGCACCCCTTGCAAGGCATGCAGGTGCTGTGCCTGGACAACAACCCCGACATCCTGCAAGGCATGCAGGCCCTGCTGGGCCGTTGGGGCATTGCCGTGCACACGGCGCTCAATCTGCAACAGGCCCTGCAAATCGCCCGCGGCACGGCGCTGGACTGCCTGCTGGTGGACTACCACCTGCACGAGCGCCTCGATGGCCTGGCCGCGCTGCAGGCGCTGCGCCAGGCCCGGCCCGGCACGCCGGGGGCATTGGTCACGGCCGATGGCAGCGACCAGCTCAAGGCCCAGGCCGCAGCCCATGGCGTGGTGGTGCTGAACAAACCCATCAAGCCCGCCGCGCTGCGCGCCTTTTTGCTGGCGCAGCGCCGCCCGGCTGGCTGAAAGCCCTGGCCTGCTGGCTCAGCGCTCGCTCAGGCCCCAACGCTGCGCCAAGGTCACGGCCTCGGTGCGGTTGCTGGCGCCGAGCTTGCGCAAAATGGCCGACATATGGGCTTTGACGGTGGCCTCCGAGGTGCCCAGCTCGTGCGCAATTTGCTTGTTCAGGCGGCCGGCGGCGGCCATTTGCAAGACCTTGGTTTGCTGCGGCGTCAGCCCGGCCAGCGCCGCCGGGCCGGGCTGCGCGGCCCCTGGCGCGGCAGCATGCCATGCATCGGGCGGGAACCAGGGCTCGCCATCCAGAATGCCTTGCAGCGCCTGCGCCAGCGTGGCCGCATCGGTGGATTTGGGCAGATAGCCCAGCGCGCCCTGCTCCATGGCGCAGCGCATGGTCTGCGCATCGTCATCGGCCGAGACCACCACCACCGGCAGTTGCGGGTGGCGCTGGCGCAGCTGGCGCAGCGCCTCAAAGCCCTGCTGGCCGGGCATGCGCAAATCCAATAGCAGCAAATCCGCATCGCCGTGCGCCTGAGCCAACGCATGGAGCTGCTCGGCCGATTCGGCCTCATGGATGCGCGCCTGCGGCCAGATGCGCAGCACCGTGGTGCGCAGGGCGTCACGAAACAGCGGGTGGTCGTCGGCGATCAGCAGCGTGGGCATGGGCGGTCAGGGGGCGTGCATGGTGCCGGGCATGATAGCCGCCCTCCGGCGGCCGACTTCAGACCGTGGCGATGCCCACGCCCTTGAACTCGCCGCTGGCGATGCGTTTTTGCCATTCGGCCGGGCCGGTGACGTGGGCGCTGGTGCCGCCGGCGTCCACGGCCACGGTCACGGGCATGTCCACCACGTCGAATTCGTAGATGGCTTCCATCCCTAAGTCTTCGAAGCCGACGACTTTGGCGGTCTTGATGGCCTTGCTGACCAGGTAGGCGGCGCCGCCCACGGCCATGAGGTAGGCGCTCTGGTGCTTCTTGATGGCCTCGATGGCGGCAGGCCCGCGCTCGGCCTTGCCGATCATGGCGATCAGGCCGGTTGCGCTAAGCATCATGTCGGTGAACTTGTCCATGCGCGTGGCGGTGGTCGGGCCAGCGGGGCCGACGGCTTCGTCACCCACGGGATCGACCGGGCCGACGTAGTAGATGACGCGGTTGGTGAAATCGACGGGCAGTTTTTCGCCCTTGGCCAGCATGTCCTGGATGCGCTTGTGCGCGGCGTCGCGGCCGGTGAGCATCTTGCCCGAGAGCAGCAGGGTCTGGCCGGGTTTCCAGCTGGCGACTTGCTCGCGGGTGAGGGTGTTCAGGTCAACGCGCTGGCTTTGCCCGGTGTCGGGCTGCCAGTCCAGCTTGGGCCACAGGTCGATGGAGGGCGGCTCCAGGTGCACGGGGCCGCTGCCGTCGAGCACGAAGTGCGCGTGGCGCGTGGCGGCGCAGTTGGGGATCATGGCCACGGGCTTGCTGGCCGCGTGCGTGGGGTACATGGCGATCTTCACGTCCAGCACGGTGGTCAGGCCGCCCAGGCCCTGCGCGCCTATCCCCAAGGCGTTGACTTTTTCATGAAGCTCCAGGCGCAGCTCCTCGACCTGGGTGAGCTTTTCGCCACGCGCGGCCTTGGCCTGCAGCTCGTACATGTTCAGGTCTTCCATCAGGCTTTGCTTGGCCAGCAGCACGGCTTTTTCGGCCGTGCCGCCGATGCCGATGCCCAGCATGCCCGGCGGGCACCAGCCCGCGCCCATGGTGGGCACGGTCTTGAGCACCCAGTCCACCAGCGAGTCGCTGGGGTTGAGCATGACCATCTTGCTCTTGTTCTCGCTGCCGCCGCCCTTGGCGGCCACGGTCACATCGACGGTGTTGCCGGGCACGATCTCGGTGACGATGACGGCCGGGGTGTTGTCGCGCGTGTTCTTGCGCGCGAAGTGCGGGTCGGCCACGACGGAGGCGCGCAGGGTGTTGTCCGGGTGGTTGTAGCCACGGCGCACGCCTTCGTTGATGGCGTCTTCCAGGCTGCCGGTAAAGCCCTCCCAGCACACGTCCATGCCCACTTTCAGGAAGACGTTGACGATGCCCGTGTCCTGGCAGATGGGGCGGTGGCCGAAGGCGGCCATCTTGCTGTTGGTGAGGATTTGCGCCATCGCGTCCTTGGCGGCGGGCGAAGCCTCGCGCTCGTAGGCGCGCGCCAGGTGCTGGATGTAGTCGGCCGGGTGGTAGTAGCTGATGTATTGCAGCGCGGCGCTGATCGACTCGATCAGCGCGTCTTGACGAATGGTGGTGCTCATGGCGTGGGGGGTTCGTGGGGTTGTGTTTTTGAGGTCTTTGGCCCTTGCCGCGCGGGCGGGGCGGCCAAATTATCGCCGCGTGATCTCAGCGTGCGCTTGCCCGCGATCTCCCGGGCGCGGCCGGCAGGCGGCACCGGGCA
>JAUMYI010000002.1:19363-21176 GCA_030528705.1 Comamonadaceae bacterium
GCCCTCAGGCCCCAGCCGCGCTCACCCCAGCCTCAGCCGCCCTGCACTTCGGCCAGCCGCCCGGCCTCGATGCGCACGCGCATGTCGCAGCGCGCGGCCAGCTCCCGGTCGTGCGTGACCATGACCAGGGTCGTGCCGCGCTCCTGATTGAGCTGCAGCATCAGCTCCATCACCGCCTGGCCGGTGGCGAAGTCCAGACTGCCCGTGGGTTCGTCGGCAAACAGCACCTGCGGCTGCACGACGAAGGCGCGCGCCAGTGCCACGCGCTGCTGCTCGCCGCCGGAGAGCAGCTTGGGGTAATGCCCCAGGCGCTGGCCCAGGCCGACGCGTTCGAGCATTTGCGCCGCCAGCTGGCGCGCGCCGCGCTGCCCGGCCAGCTCCAGCGGCAGCATGACGTTCTCCAGCGCGGTGAGGCTGCCCAGCAGCTGGAAGTTCTGGAACACGAAGCCGGTCTTGCGCGCGCGCAGCGCGGCGCGCGCATCTTCATCGAGAGCAAAAATGTCCTGCCCATCGAGCCAGACGCGGCCGCGGCTGGGCGTGTCCAGCCCGGCCAGGATCGACAGCAGCGTGCTCTTGCCCGAGCCGGATGCGCCCACGATGGCCACGCTCTTGCGCGCCGGGATGCGCAGCCCGATGCCTTGCAGGATGTGCAGCGTGCCGCTGGAGTCCTGCACGGTCTTGTCCAGATGTTCCACCATAATCATCGGCTTGGCCGCCGCCCCTGCCGCAACAGAGGGGGGCGCGGCGGCGCTGGTTTCTTCGGAGTTCATGAGGCAATGCATAGGGAAATGCGAAATCGGTTGGGGCGCTGGGCCACGGCTGGGCGGGGCCACACAGCCCAAGGGCTTGGCGCGTGGTTGCGCCGTGCAGGCGCGGGGCTGCTGCAACTGCGCTGGCCTGGCAACGCGCAGCGGCATGACTGTAGCGCCAAGACGGGGGCGCCGGCTCCAGCGTGGGGGCGCGGGCTGCTGGCACTGCTGGCGGCGCTGGCCCTGCTGCCTGGCCCGTTGGCTGCGCAGGAGGGGCCAGCCCCTGGCGCCGCGCCCCGGCCCGTGCGGCTGCTGGTCATGGGCGATTCCATCAGCGCCGAATACGGCCTGGCGCGCGGCCAGGGCTGGGTGCAGTTGCTCAGCGCCCGGCTGGCGCAGCGGCAGCCGCCCATCGAGGTCGTCAACGCCAGCATCAGCGGCGAAACCACGGCCGGCGGCCGCGCACGGCTGGCGGCGCTGCTGCAAGCCCATGCGCCGCAGTACCTGGTCATCGCCCTGGGCGGCAACGATGCGCTGCGCGGCCTGCCGCTGCAGAGCACGCGCGAGAACCTGAGGGCCATGCTCGATGCCGCGCGCCAAGCCCAGGCGCGCGCGCTGCTGGTGGGCATCCAGGTGCCGCCCAATTACGGCGCGCGCTACAGCCAGGAGCTGGCGACGATGTTCCGCGAACTGGGCACGGCCCATGCCGTACCGCTGGTGCCCTTCATGCTGCAGGCCATTGCCGAGCCGGCCGATCTGGAAAAATACTTCCAGGCCGATCGCATCCACCCCAACGCCGCCGCGCAGCCGCTGATCCTGCAAACCGTCTGGCCCGCGCTGCAAGGCCTGCTGCCGCAATGAGCCACGCCGCCTTTGCGCTGCTGGACGATTGCCAGGCCCGCCCAGAGCAGCCCAGCAGCCGCCTCTACCAACACTGGCACAGCCGCCTGAGCTGCAGCGATGCGGCCACGCTCGAAGCCTGGGAGCAGCAGCTGCACCAGGCCCTGGCCGCCGGCCTGCACGCCATCGTGCTGGCCGACTACGAATGGGGCCTGCAACTGCAG
>JAUMYI010000002.1:21276-45970 GCA_030528705.1 Comamonadaceae bacterium
CAGATCAACTTCACCTTTGCGCTGCACGGGCGCAGCTGGGGCCAGCCGCTGGCCTTGTACCAGCGGCTGCGCGCGCGCCAGCCCTCGCGCTACGGCGCCTTGCTGCACCTGCCCGCCACTGCCACTGATGGCGGCGAGCCCCAGGAGCAATGGGTGCTCTCGCTCTCGCCCGAGCTGTTTCTGCGCTGCCAGGGCGGCCACATCCAGGCCCAGCCCATGAAGGGCACGGCCGCAGCCCCCGCTGGCGATGCGCCCGCACAGTTGCAGGCCGCCGCCCAGCGGCTGAGCCAGGACGCCAAGAGCCGCGCCGAGAACATCATGATCGTGGACTTGCTGCGCAACGACCTGGGCCGCATCGCCCACACCGGCAGCGTGCAGGTGCCCGCGCTGTTCGAGGTGCAGCGCAACGGCCGCGTGCTGGGCATGACCAGTACCATCAGCGCCCAACTGCGCCCCGGCGTGGGCCTGGCGCAGGTGCTGCGCGCCAGCTTCCCCTGCGGCTCCATCACCGGCGCGCCCAAGCGCATGGCCATGCAGTACATCGACGAGCTGGAGCGCGCCAGCCCGCCCACGCCGCGCGGCCTGTACACCGGCGCGCTGGGCTGGGTCGAGCGCCCGGCCCAGGCCGCGCCCGCTGCCAGCGCAGGCGAGGGCGCGGGCGAGAGCGCCGCCCCGGCGCTGGATTTCTGCCTGTCCATCCCCATCCGCACCTTGCAATTGCAAGGCCCAGCCAGCACAGGCCCGGCCTTGCCCAGCCACCAGGCCCGGCTGCACGTGGGCGCCGGCATCGTCTGGGACAGCCAGGCCGAGCAGGAATGGCAGGAGTGCCAGCTCAAGGCCGGCTTTGCCGTGCAGGGCATGGCCGGCCTGGCCCTGTTCGAGACCATGTTGCTGCCCGCAAGCGCCAGCCTGCCCCAACACTGGGCCTTGCACTGCGCGCGCTTGCAGCGCAGCGCCCAGGCCCTGGGCTTTGCCAGCGACGCGCCAGGCTGGCAGGCGCAGCTGCAGGCCTACATCGCCCAGCAGCGCCCCAGCGCCACGCCCGGCCCCTGGCGGCTGCGCCTGACGCTGCAGCAGAGCGGGCGGCTGGACATCGAACACAGCGTGCTGGCCGGGCCCCAGGCCCAGCTGACCCAGCCCGTGGGCCTGCTGCTCAGCCCCCAGCCAAGCCGCACACCCGCCTGGCTGCGCCAGCACAAGACCACGCTGCGCCAGGACTACGACGCCGCGCTGCGCCAGGCCATGGCTCAGGGCGCGTTCGACTGCCTGTTCTTCAACGAGCGCGGCATGCTGACCGAGGGCGCGCGCAGCAACGTCTTCGTGCAACTGGACGAGGCCCCCGATGCGCCCTGGCTGACGCCGCCCGTCAGCGACGGTCTGCTGCCCGGCATCCAGCGCCAGCTGCTGCTGCACAACCCCGACTGGCATTGCCAGGAGCGCAGCATCCACCGCCAGCAGCTGCTGGCCGCCAAGCGGGTGCTGGTCTGCAATGCGCTGCGCGGCCCCCTGCAGGCCCGCATCATGGCGCCCGCGCAACAAGCCTTTGAGTGAGGCGGCAGGCGGGGCCACAAGCGAATTGCATGTTGATACACTTATTGCGCCAGCGCGCCTCGCGCTGTGCCCATTCCTATATTCCCGGGAGGAGATCCGCATGCACCAGCCCCGTCTTTCCCTGCTCGCCAGCCTGGCCGCCGCCAGCGTCCTGCTCAGCGCCTGCGGGGGCGGCAATGACGCACCCCAGACGCCGCAGCAGCCCGGGCCAGGCCACTCAGGCCCGCCCCCAGTCCTCATCAAGCCGCCCATGACTGGGCCCTTGCTGCCTGCGCCCCGCCCCCATCCACCCAGCCCCGGCCCGGATCAGCCTGGCGGCGGGCTGCAATTGCCCGAGGGCGTGACGCTGCGCGGCCAGCCCATCTCCAGCCAGCGCGACTACAACGACCTGAGCACGCACACGCTGGTGCCGCTGTCCATCACCTTCGCCAACGACAGCCACGAGGCCCGGCAGGTGACCATCCCGTCCTGCTTCGTCTTCCTCTCCAGCCAGCAGAGCTACCAGGACGGCCTGAACCTGCAAACCCGCGTCATCACGCTGGCGCCGCGCAGCACCCAGACCGTGCTGCTGGGCACCTACTGCCTGAACCTGTACCGCTACGCGCCGCCGCCGGGCATTGCCTACAGCCCGGACCGCGTCACCCAGGGCGCAGAGCTGCTGCGCGTCTGCCAGACAGTGAACAGCCGCCGCACTCCGCTGGATGCGGCGCAAATGATCCGCGTGCAGCAAATCCTCTGGAACATCACCGACCGCAACGGCATGACCGAGGACGACAAGGCCTGGCTGAACACCCTGTGAACGTCAGGCCGCGCCCGATGTCGGCCCGGCGGCATCGCCCTGCCCGGGCTGGGCATGCAGGCGCGCATACAGCCCCCCGGCGGCCAGCAGCTGGCTGTGGCTGCCTTGCTCGACGATGCGGCCTTGCTCCATGACGACGATTCGGTCGGCGTGCTCGATGGTGGCCAGCCGGTGCGCGATGACCAGCGTCGTGCGCCCCTGCATCAGCCGCTGCAGGGCCTGCTGCACCAGGCGCTCGGACTGGGTGTCCAGCGCCGAGGTGGCCTCGTCGAGGATCAGCACCGGCGCATCCTTGTAAAGCGCCCGGGCAATGGCCAGGCGCTGGCGCTGGCCGCCCGAGAGCTGCGAGGCATTGTGGCCCACGATGGTGTCGATGCCCTGCGGCAGGCTGGCGACGAACTCGCCCAGATTGGCCGCTTCCAGGCAGGCCTGCACGCGCGCCGGCTCGGGCTGGCTGCCCAGCGCCACGTTCTCGGCCAGGCTGACGTGCAGCATGACCACGTCCTGGCTGACCACGGCAAACTGGCGCCGCAAATCCTCCAGATGCCAATCGGGCAGCGCATGGCCGTCGAGCAGGATGCGCCCGGCCGTGGGCTCGATAAAGCGCGGCAGCAGATTGACCAGCGTCGTCTTACCCGCCCCCGAAGGCCCGACCAGGGCCACGACCTGCCCGGCCGGGATGTGCAGGCTCACGCCATCGAGCGCCGGCTGCGCCTGGGCCGGGAACTGCACGCCCACCTCCTGCAGCAGCAGCTCGCCGCGGGCGCGCTGGGCGCGATGGTTGCCGCTGTGCTCCTGCTGGGCCTGATCCAGCAGGCCCAGGCCGCGCTCGAGCGCCGCCACGCCGCGCGTGAGCGGGTTGGCCACGTCAGTCAAGCGGCGCATGGGCGCCACCAGCAGCAGCATGGCCGTGGCAAAGGCGGTGAAGTCGCCCACCGTCCAGCTGACCTGGCCACTGCGGTTTTGCCACAGCGCAATGCAGATGACGATGGACAGCGAAATGGCCGCCAGGATTTGCGTGGTCGGCGTCATGGCCGCCGAGGCGATAGTGCTTTTCACGGCCAGGCCCTCCAGCCTGCGGCTCAGGCCGGCAAAGCGCCGGTTTTGCTGCTGCTGCGCGCCGTGCAGGCGCACCATGCGGTGCGCCAGGGCGTTTTCCTCGACCACGTAGGCCAGCTCGTCGGTGGCCTGCTGGCTGAGCTTGGTGACCTTGTAGAGCCGGCGCGAGAGCTGCTTCATGACCCAGGCGATGGCCGGCACCATGACGAACACGATGCAAGTCAGCTGCCAGTTGCGGTAGAGCAAAAAGCCCACCAGCGCCAGCAGCGTGAAACCATCGCGCGACACCCCCAGCAGCGCCTGCACCAACTGCTGCGCGCCCAGCTGGGTTTCATAGACGATGGTGTTGGCCAGCTTGCTGGCCGAGTGGTCGCGATACAGCCCCATGTCGGCGCGCATGATGCACTCGAACAGCAGCGTGCGGATGCGAAACATGCCGTTGTTGGTGATGCGCGCCAGCGAGTACTGGCCGATGAACTGGGCCATGCCGCGCATCAGAAAGATGCCCACCATGACGAGCGGAATCCACCACAGCGCCAGGCTACTTTCTGTAAAACCTTTATCCAAAATCCGCCCCATTTCCTGCGCCATCAGCGGCTCGGTGATGGCGGCAATGGCCGAGGCCAGCACCGCCAAGGCCCAGGCCCAGCGGTGTTTGGCAAAGTACGGCGTCAGGCGCTTGAGCCGCTGCCACAGCGGCGGCAAGGGCGCATCGGCGGCCACAGGGGCGGGGGCTGGAGCATCAGGCGGCGGCGCCGCGGCAGGGGAAGAACGCATAGGGCGGCGATTCTACGGGCCGTGCAGCAGCAGCCACCCGCTCCGCCAGGCGCTGGCCCGGCCGCCACAGCCCGGTCAGGCGAAATCTGCACCACCCATTCGGGAAAGGCGCGTGCGCAGTGGCTTTGCGGCACAATCGCCCTGCTTTTACCCTCAGTAGGGGGCTGCCCAGAGATGCTCTGCACCAGCCCAGCGGCGAGCCGGCGCGGCAATTCGCGCAGACCCGCCCCTTGCAACCGCAGCCAGAATTTGGCCAGCCCTCGCTGCGTCAGTGTCGAAACGGAAACAGCATGAAGAAGTTTGATTTGCCAGGGCCCACAGGCCATCTGCCGCAGCCCATGGCAGGCACAGGTGCATCGCGCCGCCAGGCGCTGGCGGCGCTGCTTGCCGCCAGCGCCGCCCCGCAATTGCTGGCCCAGCAAGGCCCACGCGTGGACATCAGCGGCCGCAACCGCCAATATCCCATTGCCATCGCCAGCTTCCGGGGCGAGGCCCAGGCGCCGCAGCGCGTGGCCGAGATCGTGCGCGCCGATCTGGAGCGCAGCGGTTTTTTCCGCAGCATTGATGCCTCCGGCCAGACGCTTGATGAGCTCTCGCGCCCGGACATGAACGCCTGGCGCGAGCGCGCCGCAGGCTGGCTCAGCGCCGGCAGCGTCAACCGCCAGGCCGATGGCCGCTTCGACGTGCGCTTTCGCCTCTGGGACGTGGTGCGCGGCGAAGACCTGGGCGGGCAAAGCTACCTCGTGCCCGCGGCCGACCTGCGCCTGGCGGCGCACCGCATTGCCGACTTCATCTACGAAAAAATCACCGGCAAGCCCGGCATCTTCTCGACCCGCATTGCCTACGTCACCAAGGCCGGGCGCTACTCGCTGTGGGTGGCCGACTCCGACGGCGAGAACGCCCAGGCGGCCTTGACCAGCCCGGAGCCCATCATCTCGCCGGCCTGGTCGCCCGACGGCCGGCAATTGGCCTACGTGTCGTTCGAGTCGCGCAAGCCCGTGGTCTACACGCACGACGTGGCCAGCGGCCGCCGCCGCCTGCTGGCCAACTTCCGCGGCTCCAACAGCGCCCCCACCTGGTCGCCCGATGGCAGCCGGCTGGCCGTGACGCTCACGCGCGATGGCGGCTCGCAGCTCTACACCATCAGCGCCAGCGGCGGCGAGCCCAGCCGCATCATGCAAAGCGCCGGCATCGACACCGAGCCCGATTTCTCCTCCGACGGGCAGTTCATCTACTTCGTCAGCGACCGCGGCGGCTCGCCACAGATCTACCGCGTCGGCAGCCGCGGCGGCGCAGCCCAGCGCGTGACCTTCAGCGGCAACTACAACATCTCGCCCTCGGTCAGCCCCGATGGCAAATACCTGGCCTTCGTCTCGCGCACTGGCGGCGGCTACCGCCTGCACGTCATGGATCTGGCCGGCGGCAGCGTGCAGGCCATCACCGACACCCATGCCGACGAAAGCCCCAGCTTCTCGCCCAACAGCGAGCTGCTGCTGTACGCCACCCGCCAAGGCGGCGCCAGCGCGCTGATGACCTGCACGGTCGACGGCAGCGTCAAGGTGCGCCTGGCCGCCAAGGGCGGTGAAATCCGCGAACCGGCCTGGGGGCCACTGTTGCGCTGATATTGCACTGAACGCTGAAAACAACCACACGCCAGCAACCACCGTGCAGGCACCCATGAACGATGCAAAACTTTCGGCGCACACGCGCTTTCTTGAGGAGTGAAACCATGCTGACAATCAAAAAAACCCTGTCCTACAGTGCACTGGCAGCGGCTATCGCCCTGGCAGGCTGCAGTTCCAAAACCAAGCTGGACGACCAGGCCAACGCTGGCGTGCCCACCACCGGCGGCCAGTACGACCCCAACCAAGGCAGCCAAAGCCGCATTGAGGGCATCGACATCCCCGTCTCCTCGGTGCCCGGCGAAGGCCCGGTCAACGTCTCGCACATCATCTATTTCGATTTCGACAGCTACACCGTCAAGCCTGAATACCAGTCGACGCTGCAGGCCCATGCCGACTTTCTGCGCGCCCAGGGCGGCATGAGCGTGGCCCTGGAAGGCCACACCGACGAGCGCGGCGGCCGCGAATACAACCTGGCGCTGGGCCAGCGCCGCGCCGAGGCCGTGCTGCAGACCCTGGGCGTGCTGGGCGTGCCTGCCGCCCGCGTCGAGGCCGTCAGCTACGGCAAGGAAAAGCCCAAGGCCATGGGCTACAGCGAGGAAGCCCACGCTGAAAACCGCCGCGTAGAGATTCGCTACAACAAGTGAGCCTGCCATGACCCAAGGACGACCCGTGCTTCCCCTCCCGAGCGTCGCCGCGCGCCTGGCCAGCCTGGCCGCAGCGGCCGCCCTGCTGCTGCCCGGCGCTGCCCATGCCCTGTTCGAGGACGGCGACGCCCGGCGGGCCATTCTGGATTTGCGCAGCCGGGTCGAACAACTGCAGCTGGTGGATCAAAACACCAGCTCGGAGATCCAGCAACTGCGCTCCAGCCTGCTGGAGCTGCAAAGCCAGATCAGCACGCTGCGCAACGAAATCGCCACCTTGCGCGGCCAGAATGAAGAGCTGGGGCAAAGCCTGCAGCAGGCCCAATCGCGGCTCAAGCAGTTCGAGCCGCGCGCAGTGCAGATCGACGGCGGCAGCTTCCAGGCGCAGCCTGCCGAGCAACAGGCCTTCGAAGCCGCATTGGACTTGTTGCGCAAGGGCCAGTACGCCAACGCGCGCGATGCCTTCAGCCAGTTCATCGGCCAGTACCCGGGCAGCGGCTATCTGCCCTCGGCGCAGTTCTGGCTGGGCAACTCGCTGTACGCCACGCGCGAATACCAGCGCGCCATCGACACCTTCAACGCCATGCTCAAGCAAGCGCCGCAGCATGAGCGCGCCCCCGACGCCGCCCTGGCCATTGCCAATTCGCAGATTGAGCTCAAGAACGTCGCCGCCGCGCGCAAGACCCTGCAGAACCTGGTGACGGCCTACCCGGACTCCGCTGCGGCCAGCGATGCCAAGGAACGCCTGGCGCGCCTGCGCTGAGCAGGCCGTTGCTGCCTCGCGCGCGCGGCCCCTGCCGCGCGTTGTTTTTTCTCCGTCCCGCCCGCCCGTGTCCGCCAGCTCTGCCGCAATCGCCCTCCCCGCCAGCTCCCAGGCCGATCTGGCGCGCCGCTTCGGCGGCATGCAGCGCCTGTATGGGCGCGATGGCGCTGCGCGCCTGGCCAGCGCCCACGTTGCCATCGTCGGCATTGGCGGCGTGGGCTCCTGGGCCGCAGAAGCCCTGGCGCGCAGCGGCGTGGGCCAGCTCACGCTGATCGACCTGGACAACGTGGCCGAGTCCAACATCAACCGCCAGGTGCACGCCCTGAGCGACACCATCGGCCAGCCCAAAGTGCTGGCCATGCGGGCGCGCATCGCACAGATCAACCCGACCTGCCGGGTACACGGTATCGAAGACTTTCTCAGCGCCGACAATGTCCACCAGTTGCTGGGCGCAGCCGACCTGGACGCCGCCATTGATGCCTGCGACCAGATCGGCGCCAAGGCCGCCCTGGCCTGCCACATGCGCCAACGCCAACGCCCCTTCATCGTCGTCGGCGCGGCCGGCGGGCGCGTACAGGCCCAGCAGGTGGAGATCGACGACCTGGGCCGGCTGACGCACGACCCGCTGCTGGCGCGCCTGCGCCAGCAGCTGCGCAAGCGCCACGGCTTTGCCGGCGCCGGCCAGCGCATGCAAGTGCCCTGCGTATTCAGCCGCGAGCCCGTGCGCCGCGCCGACGCCAGCTGCGGCCTGCAGCAGGAAGGCTCGCTCAACTGCGCTGGCTACGGCTCCTCCATGGCCGTCACTGCCACCTTTGGCGCCGTGGCTGCTGGCTGGGTCATGAATGCCCTGGCCCAGGCAGAAAAAAAATAAAACTGCATGCGGCACGCCAAAGCTGCAAAAAAGTCGTGCTAGAATCTCGGCTTTCGCATCGCATGCCACAGCAGATGTTGAAAAGATACCCAAGGCGCACCGAGCGCCACTGCGTATCTGGCATGCCATGAGGCGGGTCGTTAGCTCAGCTGGTAGAGCAGCGGACTTTTAATCCGTTGGTCGCAGGTTCGAATCCTGCACGACCCACCAAGATTTCCAGAGGGTTACAGCACAATCGGGCTGTAACCCTTTTTGTTTGGCCGCTTGTCTTGCAGTTGCGCCAAGGCCTGCGGCCACCGCCAGCCAGCCCACCCCGAGAGGCCATCATGTTCCACTGGATCGAAAAGTCCCCCAAAGCATTGGACAACGGCGGCGTCATCGCCCCGGATGAGCGCCTGCCCTGGCCGCAAACCGGCATCATGGGCCTGCAGCACGTCATTGCCATGTTCGGCTCGACCATTCTGGCGCCGATCCTGATGGGCTTTGACCCCAACATCGCCGTGCTCATGAGCGGCATCGGCACGCTGATTTTCTTTCTGATCACCGGCGGCAAAGTGCCCAGCTACCTGGGTTCGAGCTTTGCCTTCATTGCCGTGGTCGTGGCCGCCACCGGCTACCCGGGCAGCGGCGCCAACCCCAACATCGGCCTGGCGCTGGGCGGCATCGTCGTCTGCGGCCTGCTCTACACCCTCATTGGCGTGCTCGTGCACGCCATCGGCACGGGCTGGATCGAGCGCCTGATGCCGCCGGTGGTCACCGGCGCCATCGTGGCCGTCATTGGCCTGAACCTGGCGGCCATCCCGATCAAGAACATGGCCAGCAACAATTTCGAGAGCTGGATGCAGGCCCTGACCTTCGTCTGCGTGGCTCTGGTGGCCGTGTTCACGCGCGGCATGTTGCAGCGCCTGCTGATTCTGGTCGGGCTGATCATCGCCAGCCTGTGCTACATCGCCCTGACCAATGGCCTGGGCCTGGGCAAGCCGGTGGACTTCAGCGGCATTGCCAACGCCGCCTGGTTCGGCCTGCCCAGCCTGAGCGCGCCGGTCTTCGACGGCAAGGCCATCTTGCTGATCGCCCCGGTGGCCATCATCCTGGTGGCCGAAAACCTGGGCCACATCAAGGCCGTCACCGCCATGACCGGGCGCAACATCGACCAGTACATGGGCCGGGCCTTCATCGGCGATGGCGTGGCCACCATGGTCAGCGCCAGCGCGGGCGGCACCGGCGTGACCACCTATGCCGAGAACATCGGCGTCATGGCCGCCACGCGCATCTACTCCACGGCCATCTTCCTCGTAGCCGCCGCAGCGGCCATCCTGCTGGGCTTCTCGCCCAAGTTCGGCGAGGTCATCCGCGCCATCCCGGTGCCGGTCATGGGCGGCGTCTCCATCGTGGTGTTCGGCCTGATCGCCATCGCCGGGGCGAAGATCTGGGTCGACAACCGTGTGGACTTCTCACAGAACAAGAACCTGCTGGTGGCCGCCATCACGCTGATTCTGGGCACGGGCGATTTCACGCTGTACTTCGGCAGCTTCGCCATGGCCGGCATCGGCACCGCCACCTTCGGCGCCATCGTGCTGTACGCCCTGCTCAACCGCACCGAGTCCGGCCCGCACCAGGGCGGCAAGCCATAGCCCTGCATGGCCCGGGACGGGCCGCCGCCGCGACAACCAGGGCTGCGCCCGCGGCCCTGGCGGATGCGGCCTGCGGCACAATCGGCGCCGCAGCACGCCGTGTTGCCTCATGCCATCCCCTCTTGCAAAGGCCCTTGCCCATGACCCGGGTTTTGATGATCGACAACTACGACAGCTTCACCTACAACATCGTGCAGTACTTCGGGCAGCTCGGCGCCGAGGTGGGGGTGTTTCGCAACGACGAGATCGAGCTGACCGGCATTGAAGCCTGGGCGCCGCAGCGGCTGGTGATCTCGCCCGGCCCCTCGTCGCCCGCTCAGGCGGGCATTTCCGTGGCCGCGATCGAGCATTTCGCAGGCCAGCTGCCAATTCTGGGGGTGTGCCTGGGGCACCAAAGCATTGGCGCAGCCTTTGGCGGCCAGATCGTGCGCGCGCAGCAGCTCATGCACGGCAAGACCAGCCTCATCACCACCGACGAACGCGGCGTGTTCGCCGGCCTGCCGCGGCAATTCACCGTCAACCGCTACCACTCGCTGGTCATCGAGCGCAGCAGCCTGCCCGAAGTGCTAGAAGTTTCCGCCTGGAGCGAGGATGGCGAAATCATGGGCGTGCGCCACCGCGCACTGTCCATCGAAGGGGTGCAGTTCCACCCCGAGTCCATCCTCACCGAACACGGCCACGCCATGCTGCGCAATTTCCTCGACAAGCCCTGGCAGCCAGCGTGAATCCGGGCGCACGTCATCTGTTTGTCAAAAACCCCTTTTACATTCCGCTCCGTGGCTTCCATCGCGCTCAACAACATCCACAAGCACTGGGGCGCAACGCACGCGCTCTCGGACATCAACCTGCAGATCGACTCAGGCAGCTTCTGCGTCTTCCTCGGCCCTTCGGGCTGCGGCAAATCCACCACGCTGCGCATCATCGCCGGGCTGGAGACGGCCAGCAGCGGCAGCGTGCACATCGACGGGCGCGAGGTGACCCATTTGCCGCCCTCACAGCGCGGCATCTCCATGGTGTTCCAGAACTACGCGCTGTTTCCGCACCTGACGGTGGCCGACAACATCACCTTTGGCCTGCGAGTGCGCAAGCTGCCCGCAGCCGAGCGCCAGCGCCGCCTGCAAGAGACGGCGGTCTTGCTCGGCTTGGGCCATTTGCTGGGGCGCCGGCCCGGCCAGCTATCTGGCGGCCAACAGCAGCGCGTGGCCCTGGGCCGGGCGCTGGTGGCGCAGGCCAAGGTCTGCCTGATGGACGAGCCGCTCTCGAACCTGGATGCGCAGCTGCGCCAGGACATGCGCCGCGAACTGCGCGAACTGCAGCGCCAGCTGGGGCTGACGGTGATCTACGTCACGCACGACCAGGCCGAGGCCATGAGCATGGCCGACCAGGTGGTGCTGCTCAACGGCGGCCGCATCGAGCAGGCAGCCAGCGCGCGCGAGCTGTACGCCCGCCCGGCCAGCACCTTTGCCGCACGCTTCATCGGCACGCCGCCGATGAACCTGCTGGCGCTGGAGCGCGGCCGCATTGCCGGCAGCGATGTGGCCACCGCGCTGCCGGCTGCGGCCACCCATCTGGGCGTGCGCCCCGAAGCCATCACGGCCCACCCGGCCGGCACGCCCGGCACCGTGGCCGCGCGCATCATCGACACCGAATACCTCGGCGCCGACCTGGTGCTGGCCTGCGCCGTGGGCAAGCAAAGCCTGCTGGCGCGCGCCGATGGCCGCCTGCCGGCCCAGCCCGGCGCCGCCGTGGGCCTGGCCTGGGCGCCCGAGGACGCACACGCTTTCGACGAACAAGGCCTGCGCCTGTAGTCCCGCCCTGTTCGCGCTGTCTTCTTTCATCTGCCACTCACAAGACCAAGGAGATTGACTCATGCTGAGAAAGACCTTTTTGCGCCGCAGCGCAGCCTTCCTGGCCGCAGCCCTGGCCGGCGCGCTGCTCGGCGGCGCCGCCGCACAGGCACAGGCGCAGGTTGAAGTGCCGTTTTACTTCCCCGTGGCCGTGGGCGGGCCCATCACCAAGATCATCGACGGCTATGCCGCCGATTTCATGAAAGAGCGCCCCGGCATCTTGGTCAAGCCGATCTACGCCGGCACCTACCAGGAAACCATCGTCAAGGCGCTGACCGCGCACAAGTCGGGCACGCCGCCGGTGACCTCGGTGCTGCTGTCCACCGACATGTTCACGCTGATCGACGAGGACGCCATCGTGCCCATCGACGACTTCGTCCAAAGCGAGGCCGAGCAGCAGTGGCTCAAGGGCTTTTACCCAGCCTTCATGCTCAACAGCCAGACCGGCGGCAAGACCTGGGGCGTGCCCTTCCAGCGATCCACCGTGGTGATGTACTGGAACAAGCAGGCCTTCAAGGAGGCCGGGCTGGACCCAGAGCAGCCGCCCACCACCTGGGCCGAGCTCAAGGACATGGCCGCCAAACTGACGAAGAAGGACGCCTCGGGCAAAGTCACGCAATACGGCGTGCAAATCCCCTCCAGCGGCTTTCCGTACTGGCTGTTCCAGACCCTCTCGACCACCAATGGCGTGCTCCTGGCCAACGACGCGGGCAATCAGGTGCGCTTCGATGACCCCAAGGTGATCGAGGCGCTGCAATACTGGGTCGATCTGGGCAAAAGCGGCGTGCACCCGCCGGGCGTGGTCGAGTGGGGCACCACACCCAAGGACTTCTTCGAGAAGAAGGCCGCCATCATCTACACCACCACCGGCAACCTGACCAACATCCGCAACAACGCCCCGTTCGAATTCGGCGTGGCCATGATTCCGGGCAATGTGCGCAAGGGCTCGCCCACCGGCGGCGGCAATTTCTATCTGTTCAAGAAGTCCACGCCCGAGCAGCAAAAGGCCGCCTTCGAGTTCATCCACTGGATGACCCAGCCCGAGCGCGCCGCGCAGTGGAGCATCGACACCGGCTATGTGGCCACCAGCGCCGCCGCCTACGACACGCCACAACTGAAGCAATACACGGCCGACTTCCCGCCCGCCCTGGTAGCGCGCGACCAACTGCCGCACGCCGTGGCCGAGTTCTCCACACACGACAACCAGCGCGTGACCAAGGCCCTCAATGACGGCCTGCAGGCCGCGCTGACGGGCACCAAGACGCCCGAGCAGGCCATGAAGGACGCCCAGCGCGAAGCCACCCGCTTGCTGCGCGGCTACAAGTAACCAGCAGGGCTCCGCCCTCCGCGTCACCTCGCCATCCAAGCGCCTTCGCCTGCCAGTGCACGCCGCTGCGCAGCGCGTGGCGCTCTTTGTAAAGCCTTGTGCCCATGACTGCCCCTGCCGCGCCCCACCGCGCGCCCTTGTCCAGCCGCCAGGCCATCCATGCCTGGCTGTTGTTGCTGCCTGCGCTGGCGCTGCTGGTGGCATTCACCCACTACCCGGCCGTACAAACGCTGATCGACAGCCTGCACTCCACCCCCAAGGGCGCGCGCGCCGCCGTCTGGGTCGGGGCGCAGAACTACCAGGACATGCTCGACGACCCGGTGTTCTGGACGGCCGTGCGCAACAACCTGTGGTTCGCCGCCGCCACCATCCCCTGCTCCATCGCGCTGGCGCTGCTGATGGCGCTGTGGGTCAACGAGCGCATCGCTGGCCGCGCCTTTTTGCGCATGGCCTACTTCACGCCCACGGTGCTGCCCATGATTGCCGTGGCCAACATCTGGCTGTTCTTCTACACACCGCAGTACGGGCTGCTCGAACAAATCACCGGCGCACTGGGCCTGCCATCGCACAACTGGCTGGGCAGCCCCAACACCGCGCTGGGCGCCGTGACCGCAGTGGCGATCTGGAAGGAGGCGGGCTTTTTCATGATCTTCTACCTGGCCGCGTTGCAAACGCTCAACCCCAGTTTGCGCGAAGCGGCGGCCATCGAAGGCGCTTCGCGTTGGACTTTTTTCCGCCGCGTGCAATGGCCCTTGCTCATGCCCACCACGCTGTTCGTGCTGATCAACGCCTTCATCAATGCCTTCCGCATGGTCGATCACCTGTTCGTGCTCACCCGCGGCGGGCCCAACAACGCCTCCACGCTGCTGCTGTACTACCTCTATGAAGTAGGCTTCAACTTCTGGGACACGGCCTACGCCGCCGCCATCACCGTGGTGCTGGTGGCCGTGCTGGCCGGCATCGCGCTGCTGCAGTTCTTCGTGCTCGACAAAAAGGTGCACTACCAATGAGTACGCCTAGTACGCCTGCCACCAACCACCTGGCCTTCAATCAGCCCGGCTGGCTGGACACCCTGGCCGCCTGGCTGCTGGCGCTGCTGTGGATCCTGCCGCTGGCCTATGCCGTCTGGACGGCCTTTCACCCCATCGAGTACGCCACCCGTTTCGAGCTGCTGGCGCCGCTGACGCTGGAGAACTTCCGCCGCGCCTGGGCGGCCGCGCCCTTTGCGCGCTACTTGCTCAACACCACGCTGCTGGTGGCCATGATCCTGGCCGCGCAACTGGTGCTGGCCACGTTGGCGGCCTATGCCTTCGCGCGCTACCGCTTCCCGGGCCGCAACCTGGCCTTCGCACTGGTGCTGGTGCAGCTGATGATCATGCCCGACATCCTGCTGGTGGAAAACTACGAAACCATGGTGCGCCTGGGCCTGACGGACACGCTGCTGGCCATCGGCCTGCCCTATTTCGCCTCGGCCTTTGCCATCTTCCTGCTGCGCCAGACTTTCATGGGCATCCCCAAGGAGCTGGACGAGGCCGCGCGCGTCGAAGGCGCCAGCGCCATGCAAATCCTGTGGCGCGTCTACGTGCCGCTGGCCAAGCCGGTCTATACCGCCTTTGCGCTGGTGTCGGTGAGCTTTCACTGGAACAACTTCCTCTGGCCGCTGATCATCACCAGCAGCCCCAATGCCCGCCCGCTGACCGTTGGCCTGCAGGTCTTCTCCTCGGTCGATCAAGGGGTGGACTGGTCCATCATCACCGCCGCCACACTGCTGAGCTGCGCGCCGCTGCTGGTGGCCTTCTTGCTGTTTCAGCGCCAGTTCGTGCAAAGCTTCATGCGCGCGGGCATCAAATGACGCGAAGGAAATAGGATTTCACCCGCATGCGACTGCTCACTTGGAACACCCAATGGTGCTGCGGGCTGGACGGCCAGGTCAGCCCGCAGCGCATCGTGGCCGGGGCGCAGGCCCTGGCCGGCGCGCAAGGCTTTGACGTGCTGTGCCTGCAGGAAATCGCCCAAGGCTACCCGCGCCTGCCAGGCGCCCCGGGCAACCAGCCCGCCGAGCTGGCCGCGCTGCTGCCGGGCTACCAGCTCTTCTTCGGCGCCGCCGTGGACGAATTCGGCCCCGAAGGCCAACGCCAACGCTTTGGCAACCTGATTGCCACGCGCCTGCCGGTAGCGCAGGTGGTGCACCATCGCCTGCCCTGGCCGCCCGATGCCGGCCTGCGCAGCATGCCGCGCCTGTGCACCGAACTCACGCTGCTCAGCCCGGCGCTGGGCGCCGTGCGCATCATGACCACGCATCTGGAGTACTACTCAGCGCGCCAGCGCATGGCCCAGGCACAGGCGCTGCACGCGCTGCACCAACAGGCCTGCGCGCTGGCCGCTGCAGCGCCACTGGCCGACGACAGCGGCGGCCCCTTCCAGGCCAAGACGCACACGCCGCATGCCATCCTGTGCGGCGACTTCAACCTGGAGCCCGGCTCGCCCGAATACGCCGCCATCGTTGCCACGGCATCATCGCCAGGCACAGCGCCCGTGGACAACCCGCTGTGCGACGCCTGGCCGCTGGTGCATGGCAGCCAGCCGCACGCGCCCACCTTCCGCCTGTTCGACCGCAGCTACGGCCCCGAGCCCGTGGCCTGCGATTTCGCCTTCGTCAGCCAGTCGCTGGCGCCGCGCGTGCGCCAGCTGCAGGTCGATGGCGACACCCGCGCCTCGGACCACCAGCCGCTGCTGCTGGTGTTGCAGTAAGCGCCTGTGTGCGGGCCGCGCTATAATCGCGCGTTTTGCCGCATGCGCGCGGCGCGCCCTGGCCCAATTTGGGTCTTGAGCTGCGCCAAGCGCGGGGGATACCGCCACCCTGATATCTGGCGAGGTGAGGCACAGGCCGCGCTACAGCGCGCCTTGCCGCAAATACAAGGAACATGCAATGGCACGCGTATGTGAAGTCACGGGCAAGCGCCCGCAGGTGGGCAACAACGTCTCCCACGCCAACAACAAAACCAAGCGCCGCTTTCTGCCCAATCTGCAGTACAAGCGATTCTGGGTCGAGAGCGAGAACCGCTGGGTGCGTCTGCGCGTCTCCAGCGCCGCACTGCGCCTGATCGACAAAAATGGCATCGAATCCGTACTGGCCGACCTGCGCGCCCGCGGTCAAGCCTAATCATTGAAGGAGTAACACCATGGCATCCAAAGGCGGTCGCGACAAGATCAAGCTCGAATCCACAGCGGGCACAGGCCACTTCTACACCACGACCAAGAACAAGAAGACCACCCCGGACAAACTCTCGTTCATGAAGTTTGACCCCAAGGCCCGCAAGCACGTGGAATACAAGGAAGTCAAGCTCAAGTAAAGCCATCATTGGCTGCTAACCGGGCTTGCCCAGCAAAAGGCCAGCGCACGCGCTGGCTTTTTTGTGCCTGTCGCCTGCTCGCACCAGGCCAGGCCCACAAGCATCATGGCTCCAGATAAAGCGCCTTGAGCTGCGCCAATGCCTCAGGCCCCAGGCCCAGCACCTCGCGCAGGTACTGCGCGACGCTGCCGTGCTCGGCCTCGATCTGGCGCTGCGCAGCCTGTAGAAAATTGGGCGTCACGCGCCAAAGCACCTTCAGCACACTCTCGGGCAGCAAGGCCGAGGGTTGGTAGGCCGGTGGCTGGTACAGCGCATTGGTCAACAGGTAATCGTCCATGATGGCCTCGCGCGCCACACCCAGGGCTTCGAGCAGCAAGGCCGCGGCAAAGCCAGTGCGATCCTTGCCAGCGGTGCAATGGAACACGAAGGGGCCCTCGTGCTGCAGCAAGGCATCGAAAAAGGCGCGAAACTGCGGCGCATTGTGCTCGACGAAAGCCGCATAGGTCTGCTCCATCAGGTGGTGCGCCGAAGGCCCATCCAGCGCCGCGCCCTGCGCCAGCAGGCCTTGCAGGCTTTGCACTACCTGCGGCTCTATGGGAATGGCAATGCGCGTGAGCTGCTCAATCTGGTAGTCGTGGCGCAAGCGCTCGGCATCGCCGCGAAAGTCGATGCTGTGCCGCAACCCCAGGGCCTGCAGGGTATGCAGATCGGCCTGGCTCAGGCTGGAGAGGCGGTCGGAGCGAAACAGCCGACGCCAGCGCACCCGCCGACCATCGCGGGTGGCATAACCGCCCAGGTCGCGGAAATTGCTCGCCCCTTGCAAGGGGATGTGGCGCTGCTGCGCAGCGATGGAAGACGGGGCGGAGGCCATGGTGCTCATGGGCGCATTGTTGCAGGGATTGCGTATCATCGGCACATGCCTGCCTGCCACCTTTGCGACTTTGCGCTCATGCCCCTGCTCGCCTGGCCCCTGCCCTGCCTTTGGCTGCCACTGTGATGCCTGCGACAGCGCGGCGCTACGTCGGCCGCTTCGCCCCTTCGCCCACCGGGCCCATGCACCTGGGCTCAGTGGTGGCAGCACTGGCCAGCTGGCTGGATGCGCGCGCTGCCCACGCGCAAGGCCTGAGCGCCCAATGGCTGGTGCGCATCGAAGACCTCGATACCCAGCGTTGTTCGGCCCAGGCAGCGCAAACCATTTTGCAGCAGCTGCATGGCCTGGGCCTGACGCCCGATGCCCCAGTGCAATGGCAATCCCAGCGCCAGCGGCATTACGAGCAGGCCTTGCAGAGCTTGCAAGCCCAGGGGCGCGCCTATGCGTGCAACTGCACCCGCAAGGACATCACTGCCGCCCAGCAGGCGTTGGGCGCCGACCGGCAGCGCTTTCAAACCTTGGTCTACCCCGGCACCTGCCGCTACCGCCCGGCCCACGATGGGCCAGTGCGCGCCTGGCGCTTTCTGGTGCAGCCCGGCTGCCCCGCCCATGAGCCGGGCAGCGCCCCGGTGCATTGGCAAGACCGGCGCCTGGGGCCACAACAGCAGGACGTGGCCCAGGCCGTGGGCGACTTTGCCCTGCTGCGCGGCGATGGCATGTGGAGCTACCAGATGGGTTGCGTGGTCGACGATGGCCTGCAAGGCATCACCCACATCGTGCGCGGCGAAGATCTGGCCGACAACACGGCGCGGCAAATCCTGCTGCAACAGGCCTTGGGATACCCCCGCCCGCGCTATCTGCACGTGCCGCTGGCGCGCGATGCGCGAGGCGAAAAGCTTTCTAAAGGCAACCATGCCCCCAGCATCGACGCCAATGCGCCCCTGGCCACGCTGCGCCAGGCCGCCCAGGTGCTGGGCCTGCCGCCGGATGATGGCGGCTCTGGCAGGCAGGCCAGCGTCAGCCACGCCCTGGCACGCTGGACGGCCCTGTGGGCCCAGCGGCACCCGCTGTGACTCCCAAAATCCCCAAAGCAGGCCGGCACTGCGCTGCCCATCTGGGCACACAACAGGCCATCGCGCAAAAAAACCGTAAGGCCATTGAACTTTTGCTTTAGCACTCTCTCTGAGCGAGTGCTAACATAGCCGCCGACTTTTGCCCGAGCCCGCCACAGGCCTTGGCACCACACCGAAAGGAGCACCCCGCTACATGAGCACTGCCCGCACCACCACACTGATGCCGAGCACCGCGAGCGTCGCCCAATGGCCCGCTGTTTTGCCTGCGCTGGGGAATTTGGATGCGTATATCTCCGCAGTCAACCGCATGCCCATGCTCACCCCCGAGGAAGAGCACCTGTATGCACAGCGCCTGCGCCAGCACAACGACGTGGAAGCTGCCGGCCGGCTGGTGATGTCGCATCTGCGGGTCGTCGTTGCCGTCTCTCGGCAATACCAAGGCTACGGGCTGCCCCAGGGCGATCTGATCCAGGAAGGCAATATCGGCCTGATGAAGGCCGTCAAGCGCTTCGATCCCGACCAGGGCGTGCGCTTGGTCAGCTACGCGCTGCACTGGATCAAGGCCGAGATCCACGAATACATCCTCAAGAACTGGCGCATGGTCAAAGTCGCCACGACCAAGGCCCAGCGCAAGCTGTTCTTCAACCTGCGCTCGCTCAAGCAGGAGCTCAAGGCCAACCAGGCCCTGAGTGACGGCGAAATCTACCGCGCCAGCCTGACCGAGCGCGAGATCGACCAAGTGGCCAGCCAGCTCAAGGTCAAGCGCGAGGAAGTCATTGAAATGGAAACGCGCCTGGGCGGCGGCGACGTGCTGCTGGATCCGACGCCGCACGATGAGGACAGCCCTGGCATCGCCCCGATCGGCTATTTGAGCGACTACTCCCAAGAGCCTACCGCCGTGCTGGAGGCGCGCGAACGCGACAGCCTGGCCACCGATGGCATCCAGATGGCGCTGCAAACCCTGGATGAACGCAGCCGCCGCATCGTTCAGGAGCGCTGGCTGAACGTCAACGACGACGGCTCCGGCGGCATGACCTTGCACGAACTGGCCGATGAGTACGGCGTCAGCGCCGAGCGCATCCGCCAGATCGAAGTGGCCGCGATGAAGAAGATGAAAAAGGCCATGACGGCCCACCATGCCGCTGCGCACTGAGTCCACGCTTGAGCGCGCAGTCATCACTGCCGTGCAGGCGTCAACCAAACTTACATTTCCTTATCAATTACAACCATCCAGCGGCTCTACGATGGGCGCCCCTGAAACGGCATGTCGCCGTTTCTGCTTTCCTATCCCAAAGGAGTTTCAAGAATGAAAAAACTGCTGATTTGCACGCTGCTGGCCGGTGCCTTTGCCCCTGCATTTGCCGCCGATGCGGCCTGCACCGAATACAAAAACCACATGGCCGAAACGATGAAGAAGGACGGCTCCTACTCGGAGCAGGCCATGAAAATCATCGACGACCAAATCAATACCGTGGGTGCCGATCAGCGCAACGCCTTCTGCAAAAGCGCCCTGGAAAGCGTGAAGAACTCTGGCGCCGATGACAAGGACGACGACAAAGATGACGATAAGGACGATGAAGAGAAAAAGTGACGCCTGTTGAGGGTCTGTTCACCAACTTGATCGAATCAACTTTCCTTGAAGGCGCGGCCCATGAACGGTCGCGCCTTTTCTTTTGTGCCCATCCAGCTCTCAACATCCCACCCAAAAGCGCAGGGCGGCGCGGTTCAGACGTCAGTGCTTGGCCGATAATGCGCAACGCCCTCAAGCAACCCTGGACGGCCCCCGCCGAGAACGCCGCCCGAACCGATTCTTGCCCACTCATACCGAGATTTTGAACAGGCTTTAGAGCGTGTTATGCACTTTTCGCCCCAGACAGGGATGTGCCGTGCGCGAGAGACTTGTTCAGCGTTGCCTTTAACACACCATCCCGGTTGAACAACGCTGCAAGCCACTGCTGTTACCACCAAGGCCCACTCACCCCTTGCCGCGTCGCTGCGGTCTTCATGATTTTTTCCATCGTCCACCATGAACGACTCCCGCCTTTCCCTCTCCCGCCGCCAACTGCTGCGCAGCAGCGCCCTGGGCCTGGCGGCCCTGCCCGGCCTGCAGTGGCCACAGGCCAGTGCCGCCGACGGCGCTGCTTGGCCCAACCGCCCGGTGACGGTGCTAGTGGGCTTTCCCGGCGGCACCTCGCCAGATCTGACTGCACGCCTGCTGGCCGAGCACTTGGGCCAGTTCCTGGGCAATCGGCAGCCGCTGGTGGTGGAGAATCGCCCCGGCGCAGGGGGTAACGTGGCCACGGCAGCACTGACGCGCGCCCGCGATGAACACACCATTGGCGTACTCATCAATGGCAACATGACCATTGCGCACCTGCTCAACCCCAAGCTGGGCTTTGATCCACACCAGGATCTGGCCCCCATCGCACTGATCGGCACTGCCCCCTATGTGCTGACGGTGCACGCCGCACTGGCCAAGGATTTGAGCCCGGCACAGTTTCTGGCCAAGGCGCGCGAGGCAGGCAACCAATGGAACTACGGCTCGCCCGGCATTGGCACAGTGGCCCATCTGGGCATGGAGCTGCTCAAGAGCCGCACCGGCATGGCTCCGGTGCACGTGCCTTACCAAGGCAATCCGCAGGCGCTGCAGGCCATCGTCAGTGGGGAAATTCAAATGGCGCTGCTGCCGCCAGCCACGGCGCTGGCACAGCAAAAAGCCGGCACCGTGGCACTGATCGGCATCACCAGCGCCGCGCGCAGCACGCTCACGGGGGAGTTGCCCAGCCTGCAGGAGTTGGGCGTACAAGGGCTGGATCTGGAGGTCTGGAATGCCGTGGCCGCGCCGGCACACATGCCCGAAGCCATTCAGGCGCAGCTGCGCCAGGCCGTGGGCAAGGCGCTGGCCCTGCCCGAGGTGCAGCAAAAACTGCTGGCCCAGGGCTGGGTGGTACAAGACACCAGCGTCACCGCGCTGCGCCAGCGCATCGCCGCCGACACCCAAGCACTGGGCGCCATCATCCGCGAACAGGACATCCAGATTTCAGGCTGAAGCCGCCGCCCGCTTCAGCATGCGGGCAGCAAAGCATCGCTTCGCTGAATCAGCGCCCCTGCAGCAGCAAACGCGCGTCGGCGGCAATTTGATCGACTGGGGTGCCGTAGCGCACGTACAGGCGCAGGCGCCCTTGCGGGTCGTACATGTAGCCCGAGGCCGAGTGGTCGATGGTGTAGGTATCGGGCGTGCCGCCGGGCTTCTTCTCGTAGAAAACCTTGAAGTCGCGCGCCATGGCTGCCACTTGCTCGGCGCTGCCCACCAGCGCCACGGCCTGCGGGTCAAAGCTCTCCATGTAGGCGCGCATGACCTCGGGGGTATCGCGCTCGGGATCGACCGTGACGAAGACGATTTGCAGCTTGTCGCCATCTTCGCCCAGCAGCTTTTTGACCTCGGCCATCTCCAGCATGGTCGTGGGACAGATATCCGGGCATTGCGCAAAGCCGAAGTAAACGAACACCACCTTGCCAGCGAAATCGGCCAAGCTGCGCTGCTGACCATGGGCATCGGGCATGGAAAAGCCCTTGGCATAGTCCACGCCGCTGATGTCCAGGGTGTGGAACTTGGCCGCTGGCTCGCTGCCCGTGCAACCAGCCAACCCCAGCAGGGCCGCGCCGGCCAGCGCAGCCGCCAACAGCCGCGAGCGCAGCGCGCGCCCAGGCTTGCACGCCGTCATAGGAGACCTCCAATTCTCAGGTAATGGTCGATGAGCAAGGCGGCAAACACCCCGCTCAAATGCCACAAAGACCAGCGGAACATGCGCCGCGCCAAAGCATCCGAATACTCGCGCCACAGATACCAGCCGTAAACGCAGAACACTGCGCAGAGCACAGCCGCCACGACGGCATAAAACAGCCCGCTCATGCCCAAGGCCACCGGCAGCATGCAGGCGGCAAACAGCACCAGTGTGTAGAGAAACGCTTGCATGGCCGTGTGGCGCGGGCCATGCACGATGGGCATCATCGGCAGGCCCGATTGGCGGTAGTCCTCGATCCGGTACAGCGACAAGGCCCAAAAATGCGGCGGCGTCCACAGAAAGATGATGAGAAACAGCACCAGGGCCTCAGCCCCGACTTCGCCGCGGATCGCCGCCCAGCCCAGCACTGGCGGCATGGCGCCGGAGGCGCCGCCGATGACGATGTTCTGCGGCGTCATGGGCTTGAGCACGACGGTGTAGATCACCGCATAGCCCACGAAGGTCGCCAGCGTCAGCCACATCGTCAAGGTGTTCACTGTCATCCACAGCAGCGCACTGCCCGCAGAGCACAGCAGCGCGGAAAACACCAGCGCCTGCCAGTCGGGCAGTTCGCCACGCGCTGTGGGCCGCCAGGCGGTGCGCTTCATACGCGCATCGATGGTTTTCTCCACCAGGCAGTTGAAGGCCGCCGCGGCCGAGGCCACCATCCAAATGCCCAGGCCGGCCAGCACGATGCGCAGCATCTGCGCGCCATCGGGCACGGCGGGAATGGCCAGCAACATGCCGATCAGGGCACAAAATACGATCAATTGCACCACGCGCGGCTTGGTCAACACCCAAAATTGCGACCAGCGCGAACGCTGCGGCAGCGGCAAAGCGGCCTCATTCATGCCTGCCCCCTTTTCTTGCGGCGCGTATCGACCTGACGGGCCAGGTTGGATTCAGTGAAAAACGGCGTCGTGCCGCATACCTTGGACATCTTCATGCTGGCCAGCACACGCGTGAGCACCATGACCAGCGCCCCAGCGCCACCAGTGTGCAGCACCGCCACAAGCAAGGGCCAGTCCAGCACAACGTTAGCAAGCCCCGTCAACAACTGCAGCACCAGCAGCACCAGCAGGCCCTGGGCCAGGCGACGCAGCGGCTTGCTGTGGCGCCACAGCACCGCCACCAGCCAGCCCCCCAGCATCAGCAGCGCCAACGCAAACAGGCGATGCACGTAATGGATCCCCACCAAGGCCTCAAACGTGATGAGCCCGCCATCGCCCTGATGGCCTAGCTCGCGCCAGATGGTAAAGCCCTGGCCCAAATCCATCTGCGGCCACCAGGCGCCATTGCAATCGGGAAAGGTACTGCAGGCCAGCACCGCGTAATTGGTGCTAACCCAGCCGCCCAGTGCAATCTGCACGAACAGCGCCACGAACACCAGCAGCGCCAGCACCATGTGCCCAGGCCGCACCGGCACGGGCCGGCGGCCCGTGACACGCTGCTGCCACCAAGCCGCCTGCAGCCCCAGCAGAGCCAACAGCGCCATGCCGCCGAGCAAATGCAAAGTCACGATGGCGGGAAAGAGTTTCATCGTCACCGTCCAGGCGCCAAACGCCCCTTGCAGGCACACCCAGGCCAGTGTCAACGTGGGCCAGATGGGATGCACCGGCGTGCGCAATCCTTGCGGCTCCTCATTGATGCCCGTGGCATCCGGCTCATCAGCCGACAGCTGCGCCTCCGCCGAGGCCGGCTTGGCCTGCCGGCCCCAACGCAACCAATACCGCCAGGCCAGCGCCGTCAGCACCACGATCAAGGCCCCCACGCCGGTGGCCAGATAGCGGTGCACCATCTCAATCCAGGCTTTCTTGTGCGTCACCGGGCCATCGGGTTGCGCCTGCTGCGCCGCACTGATCTGCGCCTGCGCCCCCACCGGGCTGGCATGGCCGTAGCAGCCAGGCCAGTCCGGACAGCCCAGACCGGAGTCGGTCAAGCGGGTAAAGGCGCCAAACATCACCAGATCAAAAGTCAGCACCAACGTCATCAAGGTCAGTGCATACATGATGCCGTGCGCGCCACGCGCACGGTGGCGCCGCCACACCCACAGCAAAGGCAGGGCGGCCACAGCAGCCCCTACCAGCAGCAAATGCAGCAAGGGGCTCCAGTCGTATAAGGCGATGTCGGTATCCATGGCATGTTTCATGCCGCAGCGCCTGACGCACCACCACGGCAACGCGCGCATTCACGGCAACATACGGCCAGCAGCAGCCAGCCCTCAAAGCTTCTTTCAAGGCACTTCACGGCTTGCAAGCTCGGATGCGCTCGGCGTGGCTCCCAGGATTTGGCGGCAGGCAGCTTTCTGCGCCGCCGACGCCAGCGCCGGCATGCAGAACGCATGCCTGACATGCCCAGGCACCATCGCAAAGGGGCCGGGCCACGACAACTCTGGGCAGCCAGCAGAAAAACGCGCTATTTTGCCGCATTCCAATCCATCGCCCGCCCCCGGGGCCAAGGCAGCCCCCGAAGACTGCGGCAGCAGCGCCAGCGGGCGTAGAATTGCGCGTTTTTTGGCAATTGGCGCTCGCCCGTGCCATTGCCCCATCACCCGCACGGATGCGGCTTCGCCCAGGGCCTGCCGCATGCACAGCGCGCTGCGCGTATCCAAGTGCTGCATCCGCCCGCTTTCCGCACTGCCCGCCATGCTCAGCTTCCAGCACATCATCCTCAAACTACAGCAATACTGGGCCGACCAGGGCTGCGCCCTCTTGCAGC
>JAUMYI010000135.1 GCA_030528705.1 Comamonadaceae bacterium
TGGGCGCCGATCATGAAGCAGGCCCAGCCGCGCACGGTGTCGCTGGGGTGCTGCTGGCAGCGGGCGATGCCGGCCGGGCCCAGCGCGGCCAGCAGCGCGCCGGCCACCGCCTGCATGCGCTTGAGGATGCCCAGCTGGCAGGCGGCGTCGATCTGGGCCAGGGCAGTGGCGTTCAACTCCGGCAAGGCGTGGCGGGCCAGCAGGCGCTGGTCCAGGGCCAGGGCTTCGGTCAGCGTGGCGCTGGCGGCCTCGCCGCGCGAGAGCGCCTGCAACAACTCGGGCGGAATGTCGGTGGCGCGGGTGGCGCCTTTTCGCTTCGGGGTCTGGGCGCTCATGGGGCGTTCTCCTGCATGGTGGCGGCGACTTTGCCCAGCAGGCGCTGGAGCTGCCCGCGCTCGGCGCTGCTGAGCGCAGCGAACAGCTGGGCGATCCACTGGCTGTGCTGTGTGGTGACCTTGCGGGCGGTGCGCCGCCCTTTGGGGGTGAGCACGATGCGCAGTGCGCGGCGGTCGTGGGCGTCGGGCTGGCGCTCGATCAGGCCCGCGCGCTCCAGACCATCGAGCAGGCCGGTGACGGTGGCGCGGCTGATGCCGGCCTGCTCGGCCAGGGCATTGGGCGCCAGGGCTGCGCCCTCTGCGGCGTCGAGCAGAAACAGCAGCACGAAGCGCCCTTCGGACAGGCCATGCGGCGCCAGCCGGGCGGCGCAGTCGCGGTCGATGGCGCTGCAAAGCGAGAGCAGCTCGAAGCACAGGCGCATGCCCTGCACATCGGCCAGATCACGCTGCTGCGCCTGGCCGAGCAGGGCCTGGTATTTTTTATCAAGCTCCATCATGCGGCATATTGTATGCCAGCTAATTATCTGCTGGATAATTGATTGGGTTGATTGATGCTGGACAGGTGACCAGGCCCAAGCGCCGGGCATGGGTTGCATGGCAAAAAAATGGGCAGCCTGCTGGCTGCCCATGTGGATTGCGCTGCGCCTTGAGCAGCTGCTCAGGCGCCGAGGTAGGCCTTGCGGATGTCCGGGTTGCCCAGCAGGTTGGCGCCGCTGTCTTCGAGCACGACTTTGCCGGTCTCCAGCACGTAGCCGCGGTCGGCGATTTGCAGGGCCTTGTTGGCGTTTTGCTCGACGAGGAACACGGTCACGCCTTCGGCGCGGATGGTCTGGATGATCTCGAAGATCTGCGCAATGATCAGCGGCGCCAGGCCGAGCGTGGGTTCATCGAGCAGCAGCAGGCGCGGCTTGCTCATCAGCGCGCGGCCTATGGCCAGCATTTGCTGCTCGCCGCCGGACATGGTGCCGGCGCGCTGGTGGGCGCGCTCTTTCAGGCGCGGAAACAGCGCGAAGGCGTGCTCGATGCCGGCCTCGATGGCCTCGTGGTCCTGGAAGAAGCCGCCCATCTTGAGGTTTTCCACCACGGTCAGATCGGGGAACACGCGCCGCCCCTCGGGCGAGATGGCGATGCCGCCTTGCATGATTTTGTGCGTGGGCAGGCGGGTGATGTCCTGGCCTTCGAACAGCACGCGGCCGCTGGTGGCGCGCGGGTTGCCGCAGATGGTCATGAGCATGGTGGTTTTGCCCGCGCCGTTGCTGCCGATCAGGGTGACGATCTCGCCCTGGTTGACGTGGATGCAGACGCCATCGAGCGCCTGGATGGCGCCGTAGTGGGTGTGGATGCCCTCCAGTTGCAGCATGGGCACGGCCGGCGCGACGTTGAACGTGGCGTGGGCGGTGACGGTGAGGGTTTCTTCGACGATCAGGCTCATCATTCTTCTCCCAGATAGGCCTTGATGACGCGCGGATCGTTGCGCACGGCATCGGGGGTGTCGGTGATGATGGGCTTGCCGTGTTCCATGACCAGAATGCGTTCGGAGACGTTCATCACCAGGCTCATGTCGTGCTCGATCAGCAGCACGGCGACGTTGAAGTCGTCGCGCAACTGGGCGATCAGGTGCTGCAGCTCGACTTTCTCCTGCGGGTTCAGGCCCGCGGCGGGTTCGTCGAGCATCAGCAGCCGTGGCTTGGTGATCATGCAGCGGGCGATTTCCAGGCGGCGCTGGTGGCCGTAGGCCAGGTTGCCCGCTTCGCGGTTGGCGTACTGGCGGATGCCCATGAAGTCCAGCCACCAGACGGCGCGCTCGAGCGCATCTTGCTCGGCCTTGCGGTACGAGGGCAGCTTCAGCAGGCCCTTGAGCATGTTGCTCTCGACCTGGGTGTGCTGCGCCACCAGCAGGTTTTCCAGCGCGGTCAGCTCCTTGAACAGGCGCACGTTCTGGAAGGTGCGCACCAGGCCGTGGCGCGCCACCTTGTGGCTGGGCAGGCCGGCGATGTTCTGCCCGGCCATGTGGATTTGCCCGCTGGTTGGGCGGTAGAAGCCGCCCACGCAGTTGAACACCGTGGTCTTGCCCGCGCCGTTGGGGCCGATGATGGCGAAGATTTCGGTGCGGCCGACGTCAAAGGCCACGTTGTCCACGGCCAGCAGGCCGCCAAAGCGCATGCTCAAATCGCGCACGCTCAGCAGCGGCGCCTGGCCGCCGGCCATGGCGGCCGGGGCGGAATGGGAAAAGGTCTGTGCGGTCATTGCTGGATCTCCACGTGGGGGCGCTTGGTGGGCAACAGCCCTTGCGGTCGCCACATCATCATCAGCACCATGACCAGGCCGAACAGCAGCATGCGGTATTCGGCAAATTCGCGCGCCACCTCGGGCAGCACGGTCAGCACGATGGCCGCCAGGATCACGCCGATCTGCGAGCCCATGCCGCCGAGCACCACCACCGCCAGGATCAGCGCCGATTCGATGAAGGTGAAGGACTCGGGGTTGACCAGGCCCTGGCGCGCGGCGAAGAAGGCGCCGCCGAAGCCGGCGAACATGGCCCCCAGCGTGAAGGCCGAGAGTTTGATGTTGGTCGGGTTCAGGCCCAGCGAGCGGCAGGCGATCTCGTCCTCGCGCAGCGCCTCCCAGGCGCGGCCAATGGGCATGCGGATCAGCCGGTTGGAGACGTACAGCGTGATCAGCGCCAGCATCAGCGCCATCAGGTACAGGTAGATCACCATGTGCTGGTTGGAGAAAGTCCAGCCCATCATCTGGTGGAAGGTCTGCGCGCCTTCCTCGCTGGCGCGGCGCGTCATCTCGTAGCCGAACACGGTGGGCTTGGGGATGCCGGAGATGCCGTCCGGGCCGCCGGTGTACTCGGTCAGGTTGATCAGCAGCAGGCGGATGATCTCGCCAAAGCCCAGCGTGACGATGGCCAGGTAGTCGCCGCGCAGGCGCAGCACCGGAAAGCCCAGCAGGTAGCCAAACAGCGCCGCCGCCGCGCCCGACAGCGGCAGGGCTTGCCAGAACGACCAGCCGGCCCAGTGAAAGAGCAGGGCGTAGGTGTAGGCACCCACGGCGTAAAAGCCCACGAAGCCCAGATCGAGCAGGCCGGCAAAGCCCACGACGATGTTCAGCCCCAGGCCGAGCATGACGTAGATCAGCACCAGCGTGGCGATGTCCACCTGGCTGCGCGTGCCAAAGAACGGCCAGGCAATGGCCAGCGCGATCAGCAGCAGGCCAAAGACCTTCTGCCCGGTGCGCGGCATGGCCGGCAGGCTGGGCAGGCGCACGCTGCTGAAGATCTGCGCCAGCGAAGGCTTGAGCAGTTGCAGCACGAAGACGATGACGCAGCCCACAGCCACCAGATGCCATTGCGCATTCAGATGGGTCTGCGAGCCCTGGCGCACCAGTTGCAGCCCGAAAATCGGGGTAATGATGATCGCCGTCATGGCCGCGGCGATGAAGGCATTTTTCAGAACGTCGCGCATCAACATCAGACCTTCTCCACTTCAGGTTTGCCCAGCAGGCCGGTGGGGCGAAACAGCAAGATCAGCACCAGCAGGCTGAAGGCCACGATGTCCTTGTATTGCGAGGAGATGTAGGCCGCGGCAAAGGTCTCGGCCAGGCCCAGGATCACGCCGCCGAGCATGGCGCCGGGGATGGAGCCGATGCCGCCGAGCACCGCCGCGGTGAAGGCCTTGATGCCGGCGATGAAGCCGATGAAGGGGTTGAGCTTGCCGATGGTGATGGCGATGAGCACGCCACCCACGGCGGCCAGCACCGCGCCCAGCACGAAGGTGAAGGAGATCACGCGGTTGGTGTCGATGCCCAGCAGGCTGGCCATCTTCATGTCCTGCGAGCAAGCGCGCGAGGCGCGGCCCATGCGCGAGTTCTTGATGAACAGCGTCAGCGCCACCATCAGCGCCACGGTGATGCCAATGATGAGCATGCGCGAATAGGGCAGGGTGACGGTGAAATCCCCCATCTCCAGCGTGGCCGCGCCGGAGATCAGCGTGGGCACGGCCTGGTCGCGCGCGCCTTGGCCCAGCGCGACCCAGTTCTGCAGAAAGATCGACATGCCGATGGCCGAGATCAGCGCCACCAGGCGCGGCCCGCCGCGCACCGGCCGGTAGGCGATGCGCTCGACGGCAAAGCCGTAGACGGCGGTGACGACCATGGCCACCAGCAGCATGGCGGCAATGATGAGCGGCAGCGGCAGGCCGCTTTGCGTGCCAAAGGCGGTGAGCGTGACCAGCCCGACGTAGGCGCCGATCATGTAGATCTCGCCGTGTGCGAAGTTGATCATGCCGATGATGCCGTAGACCATCGTGTAGCCAATGGCGATGAGGGCGTAGATGGCCCCCAGTGATAGACCGTTGAAGATCTGTTGGACGATTTGTGCAAGTTCAGACATGTAGAAATGGCTCCTGACGAAGCCAGCGCCCAGCGTGTGGCTGGAGCCGGCTTCGGAATCCCTTTGTGGGAGGATGGCGCGCTGCGGCGGGTGGCGCCTGGCAGGCGCGCGACGGGCAGAACTAAGGCGTCGTGTCTGTCTGTTTACAGCTGCTTCTTGCCGCCGGCCTTGTCCCACTGGTAGACGGCAAACTCGAAGTTTTTCAGATCGCCCTTGGCGTCGAACTCGACCTTGCCGATCGAGGTGTCGAAGCTGCCGGCGTGCAGGTAGTCGGCCACCTTCTCCGGGTCGTCGCCCACGGCCTTGATGGCCGCAGCCAGCAGCTCCACGGCGGCATAGGCTGGCATCTGGAAGGCGCCGTCCGGATCGCGCTTGGCGTCGCGGAAGGCCTTGACGATGGCCGCGTTTTCCGGGCGCTTGGTGAAGTCCGCCGGCAGCGTCACCAGCAGGCCCTCGATGGCTGGGCCGGCAATGGCCACCAGATCCTGGTTGGCCGTGCCCTCGGGGCCCATGAATTGCACCTGCAAGCCCTGCTCGCGCGCCTGGCGCAGCAGCAGGCCCAGCTCCGGGTGGTAGCCGCCGAAATACACCAGATCCGGCGCCATGGTCTTGAGCTTGGTGATGATGGCCGAGTAATCGCTGTCGCCCACGTTGATGCTCTCGAACAGGCTGATGTTGACGCCATGCTTTTGCAGCGCATCGCGCACTTGCGTGGCCACGCCCGCGCCGTAGGACTGCTTGTCGTGCAGCACCACCACGCTCTTGGGCTTGAGCTGCTCGGCGATGTACTGCGCGGCAAACGGGCCTTGCTGATCGTCGCGGCCAATGGTGCGGAAGAAGAAATGCGGTTTGATGGTGTCGGTCACGGCCGGATTGGTCGCGCCGGGCGTGATGGTGACGATCTGCTCTTCCTCATAGATTGGCACCGCCGGGATGGTGGTGCCCGAGCAGGCGTGGGCCACGGCGTAGCGGGCCCCGGAGTTGACCACCTGATTGGCCGCTGGCACGGCCTGCTTGGGCTCGCAGCCGTCATCAATCAGGATGGGTTCGAGCTTGCGGCCCACCACGCCGCCGGCGGCGTTGATGGTTTCGATGGCCGTCAGGGCCCCGGCCTGAATCTGGTCGCCATATTGTGTGTTGGGCCCGGTCATGGGCTGGGGAATGCCGATCTTGATCGTGTCCGCGGCCAGGGCCGCGCCGCCCAGGCAAAGCGCGGCCGCCGCAGCCAGGACTGGGGTGCGCCAGGAAAGCATCATGCTGAGAAGCTCCTTGTTGTGAGTGTCGATGTGTTGTGCAGGCGGTCGCACAGCGCAGTGGCTGGGGCCGCAAAGGCCGGCCGCCATCAAAATGCCACGCTGGGTGGCAGCGCGGCTGGGGGGCGTATTGTGCTGTGCGTCATGGGGCTTGTCATGGGCAGGATTACCCTAAGAGCTTGGTCAAGGCCTGTGTGTGGCGGGCAATCAAGCGGATTTGGGCGGCCTGCCGCGTTGCAAAGCCTCGCCGGGCCACCGGGCCCGGCTGCGTTTTGCGCCTTGCAGCCCATCCCAAACCACTTGTTGCCCGCCG
>JAUMYI010000136.1 GCA_030528705.1 Comamonadaceae bacterium
CGAAGCCCGCCAGCCCCGCACCAAGGACTTCCTGCAAAAAATCCTGTCGCACTGAGAGCCTGCTCCATCTGGAACTGAATCGGACTCCTGTTACGGAGCGAATGCACGCCATCAGCCCAGGGTTTGTACGACTGTTCAAGGGTATTGAACAGTCGTTCAATACCCGGCATGCCCCCACCGCCTACGTCCGCACTCCATCCCCCAAAGCTCGCCCCTGGCCATGCCCCAGCGTCTGATGCGGCGCGGCGCGACCGGCGCGCCGACATCCTGCTGGCGGCCGAGCGGCTGTTTGCCCAGCGGGGCTATCACGCCGTGTCGCTGCGCCAGATTGCTGCCGAGGCCGGCGTGCCCCTGGCATTGGTGAGCTACCACCACGGCAGCAAACAAGAGCTGTTTCGCGCCATCTTCGCGCACTGGAAGCCGACCCTGGACGCCCGCCTGCAGCGCCTGGCCCAGGCGCGCCAGCAAGCCGGTAGCAGCAGCGATGCGCTGCCACGCATCGTGCAGGCCTTTGTCGAGCCGGTCTTGCAACTGCGCTCCAGCGCCGAGGGCGAGTACTACGCCATGCTGGTGGCCCGAGAGGTGGCACTGGGCTCCAGCGATCTGGGCAGCGTGCTGCACGATTTTTTCGATCCGCTGGCACATGCCTTCATCAATGCGCTGCATGCCGCACGCCCCCAGGCCAGCCGCGTCCAGGCCGCCTGGGCTTACCAATTCGCGCTGGGCGCGCTGCTGCACCACCTGTGCGACAGACGCATCGAGCCCCTCTCGCACGGCCAGGCATTGCCCAACGCGGCACAGGCCGCGCCCCTGCTGCAACGCTTCATCTGCTGCGGCATCGATGCCGTGCTGAGCCCACCATCGCCCCTGCCCGCTTCCGAAGGAGACACGCCATGAAACGCCGCACCACGATGCTGCTCTGGGCCACTGTGCTGGCCTGGCTGGGATTGGCCAGCCACGCTGCGCACGCGCAGCAAACCATTCGCCTGACAGCCGCTGGCGGCCACCCGCCAGTGTTCCTGTGGGTCAAGCTGATCGACGAATTCTTCATCCCCGAGGTGGACCGGCGCCTGGCCGATGCGGGCAATCGGCATCGCATCGAGTGGACGCGCGCCTGGGGCGGCACGCTGATCAAGATCGGCGCCGAATCCAAGGGCATTGCCGATGGCGTGGCCGATCTGGGCTTCGTCGGCACCCTGTTCGAAGCATCGCGCTTTCCGCTGCAGAACGTCAGCTATTACGCGCCTTTTGGCACCGAGGACATCGCCACCGTCACCCAGGTGGTGGACGACATGCAAAACAGCATTGCCGCCATGGGGCAGGCCTGGACGAACAACGGCCTGGTCTACCTGGGCGGCGCGGCACTGGATACCTACCACATCTGGAGCAACTTCCCCATCCGTTCCGTGGATGACTTGAAGGGCAAAAAAATCACCGCCCCCGGTCCATCGGCCAACTGGATTGCCGGCACGGGCGCAATCGCCGTGGCAGGCAATCTGAACACCTATTACGAGGACATCAAGTCCGGCGTCTCCAGCGGCGTCATCACCTTTGCCACAGGCGCCTGGGGCGCCAAGGTGCATGAAGTGGCGCCCTACATCACCCAGGTCAACTTTGGCTCGCAATACGCGGGTGGCGTGGTCATGAACAAGCTCCGTTTCGAGCGTCTGCCGCCCCAGGTGCAACAAGTCTTTCGTGAAGTGGGCGCCGAATATCAACGGCGCTTTGCCACCGCACAAACCCAGGCTGCTGCCAGCGTGCTGCAACAAATGGAAGCCGCCGGGGCCAAGGTGAGCGTGCTCTCCGCCCAAGAGCGCAAACGCTGGGCCGACACGCTCACACCTGTGGCCCAGACCTGGGCCACAGGGCTGCAAGCCAAGGGCCTGCCCGGCAGCCAGGTTCTGCAAGGCTTCATGGATGGCCTGAAAAAAGCCGGCGTGCAGCCAGCGCGCGACTGGTCACAGCAATAGCTTGGCTGAACCGCTGCGCCCTGGAACGCACATGACGAGCATGCACACGCACGACGCGCCCCCCACTCGGCCACTGCCGGCTGGCTGGCAGCGGCTCACACAGGCGCTCAATGCGCTGGGCACGCTGTGGATCGTGGCCCTGATGCTGTTGATCAATGCCGACGTGATCGGCCGCAGCTGGCTCAACATGCCCGTGCGCGGGGTCACCGAGCTGGTCTCGCTGTCCATCGTCGGCATCGTGTTCCTGCAACTGGCCGATACGCTGGCAGCTGGCCGCATGACGCGCGCCGACCTCCTGCTCGGGCGCCTGCAACGCACACGGCCTGCGTGGGCGGCCATCCTGCAGGCCGTCTACCACCTGGCTGGCGCCCTGCTGATGGGCATCATTTTGTGGGCGGCCTGGCAGCCGTTGGTGGAGTCGATCCGCATCCAGGAGCACATCGGCGCCGTCGGCGACTTCACCGCGCCCGTCTGGCCGGTGCGGCTGCTCATGCTGATCGGCATGGGCGCGACGCTGCTCACATTCCTGCTGCTGGCATTGCAGGACCTGCGCCGCATAGGCAGCGTGCCAAGGAGCGTGGCATGAGCGCCATCAGCGTAGCCGCCCTGTCGCTGCTGGGCATGCTGGCATTGATCTGGGCCGGCATGCATGTGGCCGTGGCGCTGGGCCTGGTCTCCTTCATCGGCGTCTGGCTGATCCGTGGCGACCCCGCCATCGCCGCCAACCTGTTGGCGCAGGCCAGCCAGGATGCCATTGCCAGCCACATCTTCGGCGTCGTGCCACTGTTTGTCTTGACGGGGCTGCTGGTGGCGCGCGCCGACGTCGGCAAGGATGCCTTCGAGGTGGCCAACCAGCTGCTGCGCCGCGTGCGCGGCGGGCTGGGCATTGCCACCGTGGCCTCGAACGCGGTGTTTGCCGCCATCACGGGCATTTCCATTGCCTCGGCGGCGGTGTTCACGCGCGTGGCCGTGCCGCAAATGCTGCGCTTTGGCTACCAGCCACGTTTTGCGGTCGGCGTCGTGGCCGGTTCATCGGTGCTGGGCATGCTGATCCCACCGAGCTTGCTGATGATTCTCTACGGCTTCCTGTCCAACCAATCGGTGGGCGAGCTGTTCACGGCCGGCATCGTGCCAGGGTTGCTGCTGGCATTGGCCTATGCGGCAGGCATTGTGCTCATGGCAACGTTTTGGCCACACACCGTCTACGCCGCCCGCACAGAGGCTGCCGCTGCCGACGCTGCAAGCGTGCTGCCGCCCGCTGCCATGGCCGCCAAGCTGCTGCCCAGCATCGCGCTCATCGGCACCGTACTGGGGGGCTTGTATGCCGGCTACTTCACTGCCACCGAAGCGGGCGCCGTCGGTGCGGCGCTGGCGCTGCTCATTGCCCTGGCGCGCCGCAAGCTCACATGCCAGGCGCTGTGGGGCGTGTTGACTGAAACGGGGCACGTCACCGTCTCGGTCAGTTTTCTCATCATTTGCGCCAGCATCTACACACGCATGCTGGCCATGTCGGGCTTGCCGCAGTTTCTGGTCGAGCACATGGCGCAGATGGGGCTGGGGCCCACGGGGTTTCTGCTGCTCTACGTTGCCATCGTCATTGTCCTGGGCATGGTGATCGACTCCTCCTCAATCCTGCTGATCGTGCTGCCATTGATGCTGCCCATCGCCGAGCAGTTCGGCATGAACCTGATCTGGTTTGGCGTGGTGACCGTGGTCGCGGTGGAAATCGGCCTGCTCACGCCGCCATTTGGCCTGTCGGTCTACGTCATCAAAAGCACCTTGCGCGAGCCATCCATCGCCCTGGGCGAGATCTTCCGCGGCACCCTGCCGTTCACGCTGATGATGCTGGCCGTGCTGCTGATGCTCATCTTCGTGCCGCAGCTGAGCCTGCTGCTGCTCAAGACACCCGGAGGATGAACTGCCTTCTGCATCTGGCGCGCGCAGGCAACACACGGCAATGCCCACGCCGGCGCGCGTCCAGTCGCCATGATTCACTGCCCCTACCAAGGAACGCCACCATGCCTCGCCGCTTCGTCGACCTGTCCATTTACCTCGAAAACGACGTCGTCTCGGATCCGCCAGCTTTTGCGCCGCGCATCCAGTATTTCGACCACCAGAACTCATTCGAGCAAATGGCGCCCTTCTTCCCCGGCCTGCAGCAACAAGATCTGCCCGATGGCGAGGTATGGGCGGTGGAAATGGTGCAGCTGTCCACCCACAACGGCACGCACCTGGACGCCCCCTACCACTTCCACAGCACCATGGACAAGGCGCTGGGCGAGAAAAAACGCTCCTGGAGCATTGACGAAGTGCCGCTGGAGTGGTGCTTCCAGCCTGGGGTGAAGCTCGACTTTCGCCACTTCGACGATGGTTACGTAGTCAGCGCTGCCGACGTGCAAGCTGAGCTGCAGCGCATCGGCCACAGCCTCAAGCCGCTGGAGATCGTCGTCGTCAACACCCGCGCCGGCAGCCGCTACGGCCAGCCCGACTACGTCAGCAGCGGCTGCGGCATGGGCTACGAAGCCACCATGTACCTGCTGGAGCAGGGCGTGCGCCTGACCGGCACCGACGCCTGGAGCTGGGACGCGCCCTTCATCCACACCGCGCGCAAGTACGCAGCCACTGGCGACGCCAGTCTGATCTGGGAAGGCCACAAGGCCGGCCGCGACATTGGCTACTGCCACCTGGAGAAGCTGCACAACCTGGAGGCATTGCCACCTACGGGCTTTTTCATCAGCTGCTTCCCGCACAAGATCCGTGGCGCCTCGGCCGGCTGGACCCGCGCAGTGGCCATCTTCGACGACGCACTGCAGGAGAGGCCCGATGGCGCTTGACTTCACACACGAGCCCGCAGCCCGCAGCTGGCTGGCCAGCGCCAACGACGCCGCCAGCGACTTCCCGCTGCAAAACCTGCCCTTTGCCGTGCTGCGCCCGCGCAGCACCAATGCCCCCTGGCGCGGCGCCGTCGCCATCGGCAACCAGGCGCTGGATCTGGCCGCGCTGGCACGCACCGGGCTGTGCACTGGCGCTGCAGCCGAGGCCCTGCAACTGGCTGCGCGCCCTGCGCTGAACGACTTCATGGCCGCTGGCGCCGATGCCTGGCGCGCACTGCGCCAGGCGCTGTTCGCGCTGCTGGAGGCCAGCGCCCCACACGCCAGCATAGCCATGCTGCGCCACTGCCTGCTGCCCCTTGATGCCGTGGAGTACACCCTGCCCAGCCAGATTGGCGACTACACGGACTTCTACACCTCCATCCACCACGCGCGCAATGTGGGCCGCGTGATCCGCCCGCACGATCCACTCACCCCCAACTTTCAGTGGCTGCCCATCGCCTACCACGGGCGCGCCTCCAGCGTAGTCATCAGCGGCACGCCATTTCACCGCCCCCATGGCCAGGCCCACGCAGCCGGTGCGGCAGCCCCCATCTACACCCCTTGCACGCGCCTGGATTACGAATTGGAAATGGGGTTTTTCATCGGCCCGGGCAACCCATTGGGCCGCCGCGTGCCCTTGGCCGAGGCAGAGCAGCACATCTTCGGCATGTGCCTGCTCAACGACTGGTCGGCGCGCGACCACCAGTTCTGGGAAATGGATCCGCTGGGCCCCTTTCTCGGCAAGAACTTCTGCACCAGCCTGTCGCCGTGGGTGGTGACCATGGACGCGCTGGCGCCGTACCGCACGCCGCTGCCGCGCAGCGCCGAAGACCCGCCAACACTGGCCTATCTGGACTCGGCCGAGAACCGCGCCCACGGCGGCATCGACGTGCAACTGGCCGTGCACATCGAAACCGCCCAGCACCGCGCCCTGGGCCTGCCGCCCGCGCCCATCTCACGCACCAGCCTGCGCCACCAGTATTGGACGCTGGCACAGATGCTGACCCAGCACAGCGTCGGCGGCTGCAATCTGCGCCCGGGCGATTTGTGCGGCACCGGCACGGTCAGCGGGCCGCTGCCCGAGGAAGCCGGCGCGCTGGTCGAGCTGAGCCTGGGCGGCACGCAGCCCATCACCCTGGCCGGAACGGGCGAGACGCGCGCTTTTCTGGCCGATGGCGATGCCGTGATGCTCTCGGGATGGTGCGAAAAACCTGGCGCCGCCCGCATTGGCTTTGGCAGCTGCCAGGGCCAGGTGCTGGCAGCCATTTGAAGCGGCCTGCATCTGGCGGTCGTTGCGGCCAAGCAGCGGCCAAACAGCGGCCGCGCGCCCCATGTCATCAGCACGCACGCGCAGGCACTGGCACACCCAGATCGCCGCACTGCTCAATCCTTCTGCGTCAACAGCGCGCGGCGGTATTGCACGGCTTCGGCCACGTG
>JAUMYI010000137.1 GCA_030528705.1 Comamonadaceae bacterium
GCCTGGCCCGGCTGCGTTTTGCGCCTTGCAGCCCATCCCAATCCACGTTGTGCCCGCTCGCACCGAGACCGCGCACAGCTTCCTGGCCGCTACCACCAATACACCGTGGGCACGGACTTGCGGCGCGCCGCCATGCAGATGATGCGCACCGTCAGCCAGGCCAGGGGCAGCCGCCCATGCCGGCGCAGCCAGCGCCGCCTTGCCCCCTCCACCGCAACCCCTTCAACCTTGCTCTTCAACCCTCGGCCCCCAGGCCCCATCCCTTTCCAAAGTGAGATCGCCATGCCTATCCCATCACATCCATTTCCCTGCTCCGCCGCCCAGGCCCGCCTGCGCTGGCGCACGGCCCCCGTTGCCCTGACGCTGGCCCTGGGCGCAGCCGCCATGCCGGCGCTGGCCGCCTGCCCCAGCAGCGCGCCGGGGCGCTTTGTGCCTACAGGGGCCAACAACGCCGAAGTGCGGGACACGGAAACCGGCCTGATCTGGGCGCGGTGCAGCGTGGGCCAAAGCTGGGACGGCAGCGCCTGCACCGGCGCGGCCAGCGCCATGACGCATGAAGCCGCCCTGGCCCATGCCAAGGGGCAGGCAGGCTGGCGCCTGCCCAATGTGAAGGAGCTCAGCAGCCTGGTGGACCGGGGCTGCAGCGCCCCGGCCATCGATGCCACGGTGTTCCCGAATACGCCAGGTAACTGGTATTGGACAAGCACGCCGTATGCGGGCAATCCCGCCGGCGCCTGGAGCGTCAATTTCAGCGTCGGCAACGCCTACAACCTCCACCGCGGCGTCGACGATGGTGCGGTGCGGTTGGTGCGAGCCAGTCAGTGATTGGGGGCGGCGCAGCCGCCTTGGGGTGTTTTTTCAGCCCAAGGCGTGCAGCGCCGCAGCGGCAAGCGCAGCCCCCATGCCCGCCGCTGCGGCGACCGCAGCCTGCGTTTTTTGGATTTGGATGCGAAGCAAGCAATGGCAAAGAAAAATCTCAACCCCATGGAGAGAATAGAAGACCTGGGCAGCCGGATGATGTGGGGCTTCATAGGTGCCCTGAACCAGGTCATCGGGGTTTTCACAGACAAGTTTGCGCGCTACTTCTGGGATATGGAGTGGGACAGCTTCAAGGATTATGAGAGCCTCAATGCCTCGTGGGTGACCAAGCAAACGCGCGCCGGAATGCAAATGCACATGTTCAAGGCCTTGCCATACAAGGCAAACATGCAGAATCGGCTGGATCAAGAGAAAAAATACATTGAAATGGCCATGGCCGCCTCCAACCACTTTTACATGAGCGGGGACGTGGTACGGTACAAAAAGGTAGTGGCGGAGATAGGCAAGTTCCTGAAGGAGTGCGAGGCGGAGGATCACTCGTTCATGAGCCAGTCAAACGCCCGGGCCGAGTACCTGCATGCCCTGGCCACCATTTGCTGTATTGACGGCGACCCCTCGCATGGAGCCTTGCTGAACCACCAGGTTTCTGAAATCCATGAAAACAACAGCAAGGTGATTGAATGCAACCGCTACAGGCATTGCGCCATTTGCAGCAAGATTGAATCCCTGAACCCCCATGAGCAGTACCTGATCGACGCCTTTCACGAGGAGTCAAGAAAGATCGAGGCCCAACTGGACGCGGTGGCCAAGCCTGCGGCCGACTTGCAGAACAAACCGGAAGCTGCAGAAGCCAGCCCAGAGGACGGTTCAAATGAGAGAGAGCACCTGCTGGACGATTATTTTCGCGTCAAGTTCGAGATATGCATTACCCGTTGCAAGATCGAGTCTTACCGGGTGCCGCCCGACATCAATAAGCTGGAGGAATACATCAATGAGATGGTCCATTACGGCGATGAGCACAAGAAAGCCAACCCGGGTGCGGACCACACATCAAACGAGCTGGCGATCAAGTACTACCAGTCATTCTTGAATTTCCTCAAGTACAAGCGAGACAAAGACCCGCAGATGCTTGTAAAGGCCAAGCGTGAGTACAAGGATTGCATTGTAAAAATCAATGAATCCAAGACCCCCTATCTTTGCCACCTGCGCATTCCACAGAGTGTGGTGGAAGAGTTGTCAAACGCATTGAACGAACCACGACTTGAGTTTTCAATCGCCCCGCAAAAGGGCTTGTTGGCAGGTTATTTGAAAGGAACCTTCATTCTTTTTAGCTGCTTTTTCACGTTCCTTTATTTCTTCGATTCGGTCGCTTTCGATTACAGCAAGCTCAAGACATGGTATGAAGATCCAAGCAAGCGCAACTTCTTGGTCGCGGCAAATTTCTTCTTGTCGTACATCCTGGCAAGATGGCTTGCTTGGAAGACCCGGAAAAAAGAGGTTATCTCGAATTGGTCTGGCATTCTTACGATTTCCACTCAGTTGCTTGATATAGTGATATTGCTTGCCATATACATGGTTTACCAGAACAAATGATTCTATTTTCTAAGTGTCAATCGGTAGCATCAAGTTGCGCCAGCGGGCATTGATGTAGGCGGTGGTTTTCGGGCTGGTTATTCAGTGCGGCGCTTCGCGGGCGGCGGCTGGCATGCGGCTGGCCTTGGGACCTGTTCAAAGCCCCTGCGGCCAACCTTTACTCAAGCCAGGCCAGCAGTTGTTTGATCACGTCGCTGGCCTGCCGCTGCCGCAGCGCCCGGGCTTCACGCAGTTCTGGCGCATGGCCTTCGCCCAGCTCGAATTTGGCGACCGATACCGGGCCATCCTTGCGGTAGCCCTCGGTGGTTTCGCCGCTTGCAAAGCGCTGTTGCAGGATGGCCAGCGCGGCGTCGATGACGGCGCGGTGCCGGCCGCCGCGTGCGTTGCGAAAGGCCAGGGCCACGCTGTCCATGCCGCCGGGGGCGTGTTCGAGGCAGTAGATGAGGTCGTGTGCGTCCTTGCGCGCAAAGCGTTGCTCGAAGGCAAAGGCTTTCAGGCAGGTGAAGCTGACGAGGTTGGCGTGCCTGACCTTTTCGCGGGCGATGCCGTTGCCGCCCAATAGCTCGGCCTGGATTTCGGTGACTTGGTGCAGGTCGAAGACGATGGACGCATGCGGGATGTTCAGGGCCGAGATGGTGCCTTCGGTGGGCAGTGGGCGCACTTTGCCGCCGCTGAGGTGCGGGGCGTCGGCCAGCAGTTCGAGCACCATCAGCGCGCCGTGTTCGGTGCGGGTTTGCCAACGCCACGAGAGCTTTTGGCCAGCGGCGTTTTCGGCGCGCTTGAAGCCCATTTTTCTGAGGTTGTCCTCCAGCGTGTGATAGGCCCCGGTGTCGGCCAGGATGTGCAGGTCGATCACGATGTCCACGTCCAGCGTGCCTGCATGCGCTGGCACGGCGGGCGGCCGCGCGGCCACGAGATAGCGCGGCGTGAGCCCGCCAACCAGGTAGAGCGATTCCTTCCACGGCCCCAGGCCGCGCAGCAGCGTGACGAGGACGCGCTCGCAGTCCACGGTGTAGCGGTCGCTGTAGCCGCCAAGTGTTGCGGGCTTGGGCATCAAAAACCAATCCTTTCCTGGCGGAAGTGTTCGGCCATTTCCTTGGCGCGGCCTTCGCCGCGCAGCAGATCCAGGTAGATCTGGATGGGGCTGGCCAGCCAGAGGCCGTCGATTGGCTGGCTAAAGAGCAGCTCGCCCGGCGGCTGGGTGTCGATGATTCCCAGGTTGGCGCCTTCGTGAACGGGGCGCGCGCCCAGCTCGGCCAGCGCAGCATCGGCGCTGGCGCCGCTTGGCAGGCGCACCCGCACTTGGGGAACATGGGAGAGAAAGGGCGCCAGGCGCTGCGCGGCCGCTTCGTGGGTGATGGCGTATGGGGTCTGGTGGGCGTGGCAAACCCGGCCGAGCAGGGTGGCCAGCGTGTCGGCCTTGGCGCCCGGCACGTAGTAGCGCCGCACGGCCTGGGCCGGGAGGGTGGCCAGCTGCTTGGCCCAGGCGTCCAGCAGGGCTGTTGGCTCGCGCAGTTGGCGCTGCTTGCCAGGGCCTTGCCCGCGCACCGCCAGCCAGTCCAGGCGCTCCAGCTCGCCCAGCACCTGGGAGGCGGTGGCGGTGGAGACCCTGGCCTGCTGGGCCAGCCCGGTGACGCCAAACCAGTCCTGCGGCTGCATCAGCAAGGCGTGCAGTACCTGGGCGCGCCGCCGGGCAAACAGCGCCCGCACGGTTTTCGCCAGGCTTTTGGGCGGCGGTTTGTCGATGTACACATACACGCCGGGGGCGCACAGGTACAGGCTGCCGCCGCTGTCGTAGTAGCCAACGCGCTGGCTGCGCAGCGTTTCCTTGGCGCCGGGGGAGATGGACTGGGCGATGAGCAGTGGCAAGGCGTTTGCCCCCTGCGCGGTGGGCGTGCCGTGGCTGGTGGCCTGGAGTTGCCAGATCAGTTGGCGCACGTCGCGCGGGAAAACGGCCTTTCTGACGGCAAGCAGCAGGAGCAAGGACTGCCCGGCAAGGTGCAGCGCCAGCCGGGCGTCGTATCCGCGCCCGCTGGGCTGGCCTTGTGGGCCTTGCGTGCCTTGCGGATCGGCCGCTTCCGGGGAGAGATCGGCGCGCACGTCGGGCAGCGCGTGCAAGGTGTCGAGCAAGTGCGCGATCAGCGCCTGTTCGGCCAGGGGGGATTGCAGCATGCCAGTGATTCAGGTGATTTTCTGTTCAGTAAATATGGTGAATTTATCGGATATTTATTTAAATGGCAATTTTTACTGTGCAGCAAAAGAATGGCGGTGGTAGCTGGTGTGAACGGGTGCTGCCCTTGCCAGCGCACGCTCCACCGTTCAGGCCCGCGGCGGCAGCGCTGGCGTGGCCAGCACTTCGCGGGTGGCGGCTTCGATGGCGTCGAAGGCGGCGGCGGGCACGCGCTGGGCGTAGCGCTTGCGCTTCCTGGCGGAGAGGGTGCCGCCGTTGTCCAGGCAGAGGGTGACGAGGGTGGCCAGGTCGTTGCCGCGCATGTCGATGCGGGCGTTGACGCGGCGCGCGATTTCGTCGAAGCGGGCGAGGAAGGCGGTTTCCTGCTTGAGTTCGACGTCCAGCGCCTGCGCGGCCATTTGAAAGCCGAATTCCACGCAGGCGGTGGCGTCCCAGTAGCGGAAGATGGCGGCGTCGGCCTTGAAGTCGAAGTGGTATTGCCCTTCGTCGATCCAGGTGACGTGCACCCGCTCGCGCGCGGGCCGGGAGTAGCTTTGCAGGGTTTGCAGGTATTGGGCTTCGTGGCGTTTCATGGCCACCGAGACGGGCAGCAACTGGCCCTTGGGCAGGCGCCCGGAGGCGCACAGCGCCTGGTGGAAGATGAAGCGCGAGAGGCGGCCGTTGCCGTCCATGAAGGGGTGCAGGAAGACGAAGCCAAAGGCGGCGACGCTGGCGGCGACGATGGGGTCGACGTGGCGCGGCGCCTGGTTGGCAAAGCGCATCCATTCGTCCATGAGTTCGGGCAGCAGCGCGGGCGGCGGCGGCACGTAGCTGACGCCGGCGGCGCCCCGGCCGGGGCCGCGCAGCCAGTTCTGTTCGGTGCGGAACTGCACGGCCTTGTCGAAGGGGTTGGTGACGGTGCTCGATTGCAGCTCGGCCAGGTAGTCCTCGGTGAACGGCCTGCCCTGGTGGGCCATTTTCAGCAGGTGCATGAATGCGCGCGCCTTGTCTTCGCTGGGCTTTTCGTGCTCGATGGCGTAGGAGTCCTCGGTTTCGTGCAGGTAGGCCCAGCCCAGCGCCCTGTCGAGCAAGATGGCGTCCAGCCCGTCGAGGAAGGCGGCGGTGCGGCCCAGCACGTCGGCGGCCATGCCCTGGTCGATGGCGGGGGTGCGCTCGACGGTGGCGCAGTAGCGCGCCGTGCCCAGGCCGTTGAAGTTCACGCGCCAGCGGGGGTCGCGCTGCGCGGGGCCGGTGACGTAGCGGCGGGGATCGAAGACGTCAACGTAGGCGCCGCTGACGGGCGGGCGCTGGGGCAGCGGCTCGCCGCGCAGGGCTTCCCAGAGGTGGGCCAGCACCCGGGCATAGCGGCCATTGGGGGTGGCGGCCAGCACGGCCAGCAATGACTGCGCGGGTAGGTGGGGCATGGCTTGCGCCAGGATCTGGAGGTTGACGCCCTCGTGCTTGAGCGCGAACAGCAGTTGCGCGGCCATGTCGCCTTCGGCGGGCGCGACGTGGGCGGGCACGGCCAGCAGGTCTGGCATGGGCATGAGCCGCGTGACCGGGCGCACGCAGGCCGGGCGCGGCACGTCAAAGGCCGTCAGGTTCAGGTGCTGGTGCAGCCATGCGTAACCGAGCTTGCGCATATTTTCTTCAGCCATCCACGTTTTTTTTCAGTTTTGCCGCTGGGGCG
>JAUMYI010000138.1 GCA_030528705.1 Comamonadaceae bacterium
AGAGGCCCAGTCAGGGGCCCAATCGAATAGGGTATTGCAGTTGCTTGCTGCCGGCCCCTCGTCTGCCAATGCCTTGGCCCTGGGGCTGGGCCTGAAGTCCAAGACCGGGGCACTCAAACGCACCATCAAGGCTCTGGTGGAGCAGGGCCTGATCGCCTATACCGTGCCGGACAAGCCCGACAGCCGCCTGCAACAGTACTGTCTGACTGAACCAGGCCGGCAAGCCTTGGTGCGCCAGCCCCATACCGCTTCATTGGAGGATGAGCATGAGTGATACCCGCCTGTCTTCTTCCGCTGGCGCTGAAGGCCTTGAGCCGGATGCGCCGCAGCCACAGTTGCCGCCGCCGGGCGAGCGCGAGGCCGCTTGCGCGCTGTGCCAGGAAGGCGGCGGGCGCGTGGTGTTTGCCCACCCCTTGCTGCGCCTGGTGCATGCCCAGGAGCCGGGGCTGGAGGCCTTCTACCGCATCGTCTGGACGGCGCACGCGCGCGAATGGAGCGATCTGCCCGCGCCGCAGCAGTGGCTGTGCATGCAGGCCGTGGCGGCGGTGGAGCGGGCCATGCGCGAGGTGATCGCGCCGCACAAGGTGAATCTGGCCTCGCTGGGCAATGTGGTGCCGCACCTGCACTGGCACATCATTGCCCGCTATGAGTGGGATGGGCATTTCCCCGCGCCGGTCTGGGCCCCGGCGCACACCGCGCCGCAGCATCTGCCGCCGCAGCGCCTGCAATGGCTGCGCGAGCGCCGCCCGGCGCTCGAAGCGGCCATGTGCGCCGGTCTGCAGGCGGTGTTGCAGGCCGAGGCGCCGCCTGCGGCCTGATGAGAGGCTGTGCGCTCAAGACTCGAACAGCTGCGGCGCGATGGCGGCCGTGGCCTCGGGGCCGGTGAGCTCGGCGTGCAGAAAGGGCACTTGCAGCGTGCGCAGTTGCGCGGCATAGGGGGCCCAGAGCTGGGCTTGCAGGTGCGGCTTGTGCTGGTGGTCGCGCCCGGCGCGCACGTGGGTGAGCAGGCCCTCGTAGCGGCGGTGCTGGTGCTGGCGGATGAGGCGGTTGGTGTCGGTGACCACGCGCACCACGCCGGCCAGCGCGGCGTCGGGCAGGTGGCCCAGGGCGGTGTCGCCCTGGCGCAGAAAGGCAATCACCTTGTCCTGAGTGTCCAGCTCGGGGTGGCCTTCGGGGTCGTGGCCGGCCACGGCCAGCAGGGCGCGCAGGGCCTGGATGGGGCTGGGCTCGGGCTCGGCGCGCCAGGCGTCGGCAGGGTAGGCGTCCAGCAGCGCCAGCAGGCCGACGCTGCCGCCGCTGGCCTGCACGTGCACGGCCATGGCCTGGGCGATGATGCCGCCCACCGACCAGCCCAGCAGGTGCAGCGGCCCCTGGGGCTGGATCTGGCGCGCGCGTTGCACGTATTGCGCGGCCAGCGCGTCGATGCTGTGCGGCAGCGGCTGATCGGGCGCCAGCGCGGGCGATTGCAGCGCATAGACGGCGCGCGGCAGGGCCTGGGCCGGCATGCCCGGCGTGCGCTGCGGGTGCGCCAGGGCGCGCGCCAGGTGCCGGTAGCCCCAGCCGATGCCGCCGGCGGGGTGGATGACGAACAGCGGCGCGGCGTCGCCGCCCAGGCTGCCGCTGGGCTGGGCCTGCCGGGGCGCAGTGGCTGTGGCGGCTGCTGCTGCGGCGGCGGTTTCAGTCGCTTCGGCGGCGCTGGGCGTGGCCAGGGCGATCAGCGGCGCCAGGCCGTCGTCGAAGGAGACGCGCTCGTCGTCGATCAGCGCCGCCAGGGCCTGCACGCTGGGCTGGGCGAAGACGCCGCCCAGCCCTGGGTTGCGCTGCCAGTGCTGCTGCACGGCCAGCAGCAGCTGCACGGCGCTCAGAGAATCGCCGCCCAGGCTGAAGAAGTCGCTGTCGGCGCCGATGTGCGCCAGCGGCTGCTGCAGGATCTCGGCAAATATCTGGGCTAGCTGGCGCTGCGTGGCCGTTTGCAGCGGCTGCGGCGCTGCGCCCTGGCCGGGGCGGCCAAAGTCGGGCGCGGGCAGGGCGCGGCGGTCGAGCTTGCCGTTGGCGGTGACGGGCCAGTGCTGTAGCGCCACGATGGCAGCCGGCACCATGTAGTCGGGCAGCTGGCTGGCCACGCTGCGCAGCAGCGCGGCGGCGTCCAGCGGGCTGTGCCCGGCCTTGGGCTGCACGTAGGCGACGAGTTTTTTCTCGCCGCGCTCGTCCGTGTGCACGATGGCGCTGGCGCGCTCAATCATGCCGCTGCGCAGCAGGGCCGCGTCGATCTCGCCCAGTTCGATGCGCAGGCCGCGCAGCTTGATTTGCTGGTCGCTGCGGCCCAGGTATTCGAGCGCGCCGTCGGCGCGCCAGCGCGCTAGGTCGCCGCTTTTGTAGATGCGCTGGCCGGGGCGGTGCGGGTCGGGCACAAAGGCCGCGCGCGTGAGGTCTTCGCGCCCCAGGTAGCCGCGCGCCAGTTGCACGCCGCCCAGGTACAAATCACCGGCCACGCCCGGCGGCAGCGGGCGCAGTTGGGCGTCGAGCACGTACAGCCAGGTGTTCCAGACCGGGCGGCCAATGGGCACGGGCTGGGCGTGGTCGTCCGGGCCGGCGGCCCAGTGGCTCACGTCCACGGCGGCCTCGGTGGGGCCGTAGAGGTTGTGCAGCTGGCTGTGCAGCGTGGCGTGCAGGCGCTGGCGCAGCGGCGCGGGCAGCTCCTCGCCGCTGGTGAAGATGCGCCGCATCTGGATGCCGCGCGCTTGCGGCTCGGCCAGGAAGGCCGCCAGCATGGAGGGCACGAAGTGGCAGGTGCCGATGCGCTGCTGGCGGATGATGCGCGCCAGCCAGGCCGGGTCGCGGTGCGCCTCGGGCGGGGAGATCACCAAGGTGCCGCCGCACAGCAGCGGCAGGAAGAACTCCCAGACGGAGACGTCGAAGGTGGCCGGGGTTTTCTGCAGGATGCGGTCGCTGGCGTCGAAGCCGTAGTGCTGGCGCATCCATTCCAGCCGGTTGACGATAGCCTGGTGCTCGATCATCACGCCCTTGGGCTCGCCGGTGGAGCCGGAGGTGTAGATCACATAGGCCAGGTGCTGGGGCTGGGGCGCGGGCAGCGGCTGGGCCGCCGCTGCGGGCTCAGCGGGCCAGGCCGCAGGCGGCAGGCAGGGCAGGCCGGCGGGCAGCCGCGCGGCATCGGCCTGCTGCGCCAAGGCGCAGACGGGGCGGGCCAGTTGCACGATGCGCGCCAGCCGCTCGCTCGGGTGCTGCAAATCCAGCGGCAGATAGGCGCCGCCGGCGCGCAGCACGGCCACCAGGGCGATGAGCAGCTCCAGCGAGCGCGGCAGCGCCACGGCCACCAGGGCATCAGGGCCCAGGCCCCGGGCGCGCAGCGCCTGGGCCAGGGCGCGGCTGCGCGCCTCCAGCTGGGCGTAGCTCAGGCTTTGGCCTTCGAACTCCAGCGCCGTGGCCGCCGGGTTGCGCTGCATTTGCGCCTCGATCAGCGCGGCCAGCGTGGTCTGCGGCACGGGGTGCGCGGTGGCGTTGAAGTGAAACAGGCAGCGTTGGGCCTCGGCCTGGCTGGCCAGGCGCAGCTCGCCCAGGGTGGCGGCCTGCCAGGCCTGGGAGATGAACTCGGGCAGGCGCTGCAGGTGCGCCTGCAATTGCTCTGGCGTGTAGAGATTGGGGTTGGCCTCCAGCTCCAGCTCCAGCATCTGGCGGGCATCGCCGCGAAAGCCGATGGTCAGGTCGTCGATGGGGCCGGTGCCCAGGATTTCCAGCCGCGCATGCAGGCCGGGCAGGCGCGGGGGCTGGTAGAAGGGCTGGACGTTGATCAGCGCGCCATACAGGCGGCGTTGCCCGCCCAGCAGGCCCAGGTCGCGGCGCAGCTGCTCGCTGCGGTAGCGGCCGTGGCGGCGCGCCTGCAATTGCGCGCGGGCCATGGCCTGCAGCCAGGGGGCCAGGGCCTGCTCGTCGCTGGCGGCCACGGGCAGCGGCAGCACGTTCATGACCATGGCCGGCACGCGCGCGCTGGCGCTGCCCAGCCGCCCCATGAAGGGGATGCCCACCACGGTGCGCTCGGCCGCGGCCATGCGCTGGCAGTACAGCGCCGCCAGCGCCGTGAGCACATCGGGCCAGGGGATGGCCTGTTGCTGGGCAAAGGCCAGCAGGGCCTCGCGCCAGGGCTGCGGCAGCGCGATGCTCAGGCGCAGGCAGTGGTGCGCGGCCTGCGCCTTGGCGTGCGGCTGGGCCGAGAGGGCAGCGACCTCGATGCCGGGCGTGAACAGCCCGCGCCAGTAGGCCGCATCGGCCTGGCAGGCGGCGCTGCCAGCATAGGCCAGGGCTTCGTCGATGACAGGCTGCAGCGGCCCCAGCGGACGCGATGCGGCGGCGTTTGTGCCCGCATCCGGCAAGGCTTGGCGGGCCTGCAGCGCGGCGCCGTACAGCGCGGTGACGCGGCCTTCCCACAGGGCCATGCCATAGCCGTCGCACAGCAGGTGGTGGGCACGCTGGTACCAGCAGTAGCGCCCTGGGCCAAGCACGAACAGGCACTGGCGCGCCAGCCGATCGCGCGTGGGGTCGAGCGGGCGGGCCATGTCGGCCTGCATGGCCTGTCGTGCGGCTTGCTCGGCCTGATGGGCCTGCTCTGCGCGCTCTGCCTGTTGGCTGGAGTCAGGCTGGGCGCTCAGGTCAATGATTTCCAGCTCGGGCACGTGGGCCGCGTCCAGCCACTGCTGCACGCCCTGGCCGTCGGCGCGCGGGGCAAAGCGCAGGCACAGCGCCTGGGCCTCGCGCGCGGCCTGGTTGGCGGCCTGCGCAAAGGCTGCCACGTCCAGCGGGCCTTGCAGCCACAGCGCATGGCCGGTGTTGAAGCTGGGGTTGCCCAGGTCGAGCTGCTGGGCATACCACAGCCCGGCCTGGGCGGGCGTCAGCGGCCAGGGGCCGTGGGCCGGGGCCTGCGGCGCAGCGGGGGGTGTCGGGGCGGGCATGGCGCGGGGCCTTCAGTGGCCCATTTGCGCCAGGCGCTGCTGCACCACCTGCCACCAGCCGCGCAATGTGGTGTGCTCGGCGATCTCGGAGAAATCCAGGCCGATGCCAGTCTCGTTCCAGGCCAGCAGCAAATTGAGCACGCGCATGGAGTCCAGCCCCCAGTCGATCAGGTTGTCGTCCAGCGCGATGGCGTCCGGGCTTTCGTGCAGCATGCGGGCGATGTCGGCGCGCATGCGCTCCAGAGTGAGCAGTTCTTGGGGCATGGGAAAAATGGGCCGGCCTGCGCGGGAAACCGCCGACAGCGGCAGCTTCTGGGGCAGGCCGAAAACAGGGGACAATGCGCGCGATTGTGCCAGAGCCTGGGGAATGAAAATCGTTCTTGAAACCCGCTCTTGCATCCTGGCACAGGCGCTTGCCCTCTCAATTTGCCTTGCACGGGCGGCCAGAGGCCCCATGGCCCAGCGATGGCAGGCACAGGCTTTGGACGATACACACTATGAAACTCACCATCCTCGTGGGCACGGTCAGCGACACGGCCTGGTACGTGGCCCAGGCCGTGGAGCAGGCGCTGCGCAGCGCGGCCGCCCCTGGCCAGACGCTGGAGATCGAGCTACTGCTGGCCGATGCGCAATGCACGGGCGAGCTGCTGGAGCAGATCGGCGCCGACCAAGGGCTGCTGCTGGTGTGCACCTCCACCCACGGCAGCGGCGAGGTGCCGGAGAACCTGCAACCGCTGTACGCCGAGCTGGACATGCGGCCGCGCTACCTGGGGGCGCTGCGCTACGGCGTGATTGCGCTGGGCGACCAGTTCTACGGCGAGACCTTTGCCGCCGGCGGGCGCTTGTTCGACGCGCGCCTGCAGGATTTGGGCGCGCAGCGCATCGGTGAGCTGCTGGTGCTCGACGCCAGCGACCCGAGCGACCCCGAAGCCCAGGCCGCCGCCTGGGCCCCGGATTGGCTGCAACAGGCCCGCGCGGCCTTGGGCTGAGCCAGGCTTCTTTGGAAGCAGGCGCTCAAAATTGTAGACGCGCCGAGAGGAACACTTCGCGCGGCCGGCCGATTTGCAGGCCGCCGCCGTTGACGCCGGGGTAGTGGTAGCGGTTGCCCAGGTTGCGCCCTTGCAGGCGCAGCGTCAGGCGCTGGCCGGCCAGGCGGGTGTCGTAGCCCAGGCCGGCATTCCAGAGGGTGTAGCCGGGCAG
>JAUMYI010000139.1:0-1875 GCA_030528705.1 Comamonadaceae bacterium
GCCTGCTCGAAGGTGCGGATCATCACCAGATCGACCATGCGGCTGATGACGCGGGCGCTGTCCTCGATGGGCTCGGCCCGGCCCAACTGGCTGTCGCCGGTGGTCAGGTGCACGACGTAGCCGCCGAGCTGGTACATGCCGGTCTCGAAGCTCACGCGCGTGCGCGTGCTGGCCTTCTCGAAGATCATGGCCAGCGTGCGGTCGCTCAGGCTCTGGTGCTTCTCATAACGCTTGAACATTTGCTTGAGCGTGGCCGCGCGCTCGAGCAGGTAGGCGTACTCGTCGGCGCTGAGGTCACTGAATTGCAGGTAGTGCTTGATGGTGCTCATGGGATGGGCCTGGAGAAACGGTGGGGCGGCCGCCCAGCTGCCCGGCTGGGGCGCTGGCGGCCGTGCGGCAGAGCGCGTAGGTTGCGGGGCTCAGCGCGGCTGGGCCAGGAAGGCCTGCACGACGGGCAGCAGGCGCTGCACGAGTTCGTCGGCCTCGGCCTCGGTGATGATCAGCGCCGGCAGCAGGCGGATGACGCGCTCGGCCGTGACGCTGATGAGCAGGCCGGCATCGGCGGCTTGCTGGATCAGCGCGGCGCAGGGGCGGTCGAGCTCCACGCCGATCATCAGGCCCTGGCCGCGCACTTCCACGACTTGTTCAAGTGCGCCCAGGGTGGCGCGCAGGCGCTGCAGCAGGTGCTCGCCCACGCGCTGGGCGTTGGCCAGCAACTGGTCCTCCTCGATGATGCGCAGCGTTTGCAGCGCGGCGCGCATGGCCAGCGGGTTGCCGCCGAAGGTGGTGCCGTGGTTGCCCGGCTGGAACAGCCCGGCGGCCTTGGGGCCGGCGACCACGGCGCCCACGGGCACGCCCGAGCCCAGGCCCTTGGCCAGGGCCATGACGTCGGGCTGGATGCCGGCCCACTGGTGCGCAAACCATTTGCCGGTGCGGCCCATGCCGCACTGCACCTCGTCGAGCATCATCAGCCAGCCGCGCTCGTCACACAGCGCGCGCACTTGCTGCAGGTACTCGATGCGCGCCGGGTGGATGCCGCCCTCGCCCTGGATGACCTCAAAGAACACGGCGGTGACTTCGGGCTCGCCTGCCACGGCTTTCTTCAGCCCCTCGATGTCGTTGAAGGGCACGCGGATGAAGCCTTCGACCAGCGGGAAGAAGCCGGCGTGGATCTTGGGGTTGCCGGTGGCCGAGAGCGTGGCCAGCGAGCGGCCGTGGAAGGCGTGCTCGCAAACCACGACCTTGGGGTGTTTGTAGCCGCGATCGTTGCCGAGCTTGCGCGCCAGCTTGAGCGCGGCCTCGTTGGCCTCCAGCCCGGAGTTGCAGAAGAACACATTGCTCATTCCGCTGTGCTGCGCCAGCTTTTGCGCCACCAGCTCCTGGCCGGGCACGTGGTAGTAGTTGGAGCAGTGGATGAGCTGCGCGACCTGCTCTTGCAGCGCCGGCACCAGCTTGGGGTGGGCATGCCCCAGCGTGTTGACGGCAATGCCGCTGAGCGCGTCGAAGTACTCGCGCCCCTGCGTGTCCCACACGCGCAGGCCCTGGCCGCGCGCCAGCGCGATGTTCACGCGCCCATAGGTGTTCATGACGTGGGGTTCGGCAAGCGGCGCGGACTGGCTCATGGCTCGGCTCCTTCGGGTGGCTCTCAGGGAAAAAACAAAAGGCGCATTCTATGCGCCCCTTGTGGCCATGCCTGGAGGGATGTTCTGCACGAATTCAGCGGCAAAGTGTGCGCCGCGTGCGCCTGCCGGCTCAGCCCTTGGGCTGCTTGGCCGGGCGCTGCCAGCCGGGCACGGTGCTGGTCTTGGCGCGCGTCACGCTCAGGCTGTGCGCCGGGGTGTCGCGCGTGATGGTGCTGCCCGCGCCGATGGTGCT
>JAUMYI010000139.1:1885-6143 GCA_030528705.1 Comamonadaceae bacterium
CGCGACCAGCACGCTGTTGCTGCCGATGTGCGCGCCCGCCTCGATCACGGTGCGGTGCTTGTTGGCGCCGTCGTAATTGGCGGTGATGGCGCCGGCGCCGTAGTTGACGTTGGCGCCCACGCTGGCATCGCCCAGGTAGGCCAGGTGGTTGGCTTTGGCGCCATCGGCCAGGGTGCTGTTCTTGACCTCGACGAAGTTGCCGATGTGCACCTGCTGGCCCAGTTGCGCGCCGGGGCGCAGGCGCGCGAACGGGCCGATGCGCGCCGCAGCGCCAATCTGCACGCCGGCGGCCTCGCCGTCGATGTGGCTGTAGGGCTGCACGATGCTGCCCGCGCCGATTTGCGCCTGGCCGATGTGGCAGTAAGCGCCGATGCGCGCGCCCTCGCCCAGGGCGACCTGGCCGCTGAAGATGCAGCCCACGTCGATCTCCACATCCGCGGCGCAGTCCAGCCGGCCGGGCAGGGCGCTGCCGGGCGCGGCGCGCAGCTCGAAGCGCTCCGGGTCCAGCAGGCGCACGCCGGCTTGCATCAGCTGCTGCGCTTGCAGGCGTTGGTATTGGCGCTCCAGCGCCGCCAGTTGCTGCGGGCTGTTCACGCCGGCGACCTGCCAAGCCTGCTGCTGGGGCAGGCAGTGCGCATGCACGGCCACGCCATCGGCCACGGCCATGGCGATCACGTCGGTCAGGTAGTACTCGCCCTGGGCGTTGTCGCAGCCCAGGCGCTGCAGCCACTGTTTGAGCCGCCGCGCCGGGAAGGCCATGATGCCGCTGTTGACCTCGCAGATGGCGCGCTGCGCGGCGCTGGCATCCTTGTGCTCGACGATGCCCTGCACGTGGCCTTGCGGGCTGCGCAGGATGCGGCCATAGCCGCTGGGGTCGTCCAGGGCGACAGTCAGCAGCGCCACGTGCTCGTTGGCGCACAGTTGCAGCACGGCGCGCAGCGCGTCTGGCTCGATCAGCGGCACGTCGCCCAGCAGCACCAGCACCATGTGCTCGTCGGCCAGCGCCGGCGCGGCCTGCTGCACGGCGTGGCCGGTGCCGTTTTGCGGCTGTTGCAGGGCCGTGCGCAGCTCGGCGTCGCCCAGCAGGGGGCCGGCGCAGGCGCGGGCAAAGGCATCGACCTGCTCGGCCCCGTGGCCGCTGACCAGCACCAGTTGCTGCGGCTGCAGCTGCCCGGCCGCTTGCAGCACATGGGCCAGCATGGGCCGGCCGCCCAATGGTTGCAACACCTTGGGCGTGCGGCTTTTCATGCGCGTGCCCTTGCCGGCGGCAAGGACGACGATGGACAGAGCTGGGGCAGTGGCGTTCATGGGGCGATGGCAGCAAAAAAAGCAGCGCGCATTATGGATGCCTCTCTTGCCAGGCCGGCGCTGGCAGCCCGGCGCAGCAGTGATAATGCGCCTGACGTAACGCTTGGATACAAGGCTTGCGCTCGCAGCGCACACCGCGCCGGCGGCGCGGCTTGGGAGAACACGGACAGGAATGAACCAATGGATTGGATGGTGATTGCACTGGCGCTGCTGGGCGCTTATTTGCTGGGCTCGCTGCCCTTTGCGGTATTGGTCAGCCGCGCCATGGGCTTGCAGGATCCGCGCACCTTTGGCAGCGGCAATCCGGGGGCCACCAATGTGCTGCGCTCGGGCAGCAAGCTGGCGGCGGCCTTGACGCTGCTGCTCGATGCCGCCAAGGGCTGGCTGCCCGTGGCCCTGATGGGCTGGTATGGGCCGCGCTACGGGCTGTGGGAAGGTGCCCAGGCCTTTGTGGGCTTGGCGGCGTTTGCCGGACATGTCTGGCCGCTGTTTCTGCGCTTTCGCGGCGGCAAGGGCGTGGCCACGGCCCTGGGCGTGCTGCTGGGGCTGAGCCCCTGGCTGGGGCTGGCGGTGTTGCTGGTCTGGCTGCTGGTGCTGGCGGGCTCGCGCATCTCGTCGCTGTCCTCGATCGTGGCGGCCATCGCCGCGCCGGTGATCTACGTGCTGGGCGCCAGCCAGCTCTGGCCCTATGCGCCCAGCGCCCAGCTGGCGCTGATCGTCATGACTTTGGTGCTGCTGTACCGCCACGGCGGCAACATCGCCCGCCTGATGCAAGGCGCAGAGCCGCGCATCGGCCAGGGCAAGCAGGCTGCCCAGGCCGGGGCTGCGCCTGCTGAGCCTGGCGCGCCTGCACCCAGCGCCGCCGCGCTGCGCAATGCCCGCAAGGCCGAGCGCAAAAAGCACAAACGCACGCGCCACGGCCAGCGCTGAAAGCGCAGTACGAAATAAGGCCTACTCCCCGAGAGGGAACTTTGAATAAGCTCTGGCGGAGCTAAAAAATAGTGAAGACAAGACAATGAGTACTTTTGACAGCACCAAGCGACTGTTGCCTGAAATTCTTTTTGACATCGTTAAGGCGAAAATCCAGTTGCCGGACTTTCAGCGTGGCTGGGTGTGGGATGACCAGCATATCCGAAGCCTTCTAGTGAGTATCGCCAGATCATTCCCGGTAGGGGCAGTCATGCTGCTGGAAACTGGCGGCGAGACCAAGTTTCAGGTTCGGCCAGTGGAGGGGGTTTCTCTTCCGGAAGGTGCTTCGGGTGCGGAGCTGCTGATTCTTGATGGGCAGCAGAGGCTTACTGCTTTGACACAAGTCTTGGCCACTAAGAATGCGGTGCAAACCTGCACTGAAAATGGTAAATCTATTCAGCGGCACTATTACTGGAATATCGAATTGGCCTTGGAAGGTGGAGATCGCTTGGATGATGCCATTGAGGCTATAGAAAAGGACAAAATCAAACGCTCCAACTTTGGAAGGCGGATCGATCTTGATTTGAGCACGACGCAGAAAGAGTGCGAGCAACTATACTTTCCGTGCGATCAGATCCTGAATTCCGATGCATGGGAGGAGGCTTTGCAGGAGTATGCGCCTGAAAAATTTGGCTTATATATGAAGTTCCGCAAACAGGTGTTGAATGCATTTCGCAGTTATCAACTACCCGTTATTCAGTTGAGTAAGGCTACGACAAAGGAAGCAGTTTGTCTGGTCTTTGAGAAGGTCAACACCGGAGGCGTTCCCCTCAACGTGTTTGAGCTAGTCACAGCGACTTATGCAGCTGACGGTTTCAATCTGCGTGATGACTGGCTTGGCAATGCTGCTCGAAATGTCTCGGGTCGATATCAGCGTTTGTGCAAAGAATCGCTTCTATCGCAGGTGGAGTCAACCGACTTCCTGCAAACCATATCGATGCTGCATACGCTGGAATTGCGTCGTGCCGATTTGGCTGCTGGGAAAACTGGAAAATCCGTGCAGCCAGTGAGTGCAAAACGCGTCTCAATACTTGCGATGCCCTTGAGTGCGTATACCAAATGGGCAGATGAAGTGGAAGCGGGTTTTCTTCTTGCTGCCAAGTTCTTGCGCAAGGAGTGTGTGAGAAGCCCGCGCGAACTACCTTATCGAACACAGCTGGCTCCTCTCGCCGCGGTACTCTCGCACCTCAAAGAGCGCTGGCTTGAGCCACGCATTTACCAAAAGCTCTCTTACTGGTACTGGAGTGGCGTTTTTGGCGAGCTTTATGGTAGCACCATTGAGACCCGTATTGCGAATGATGTTGAGGATCTTCTTCAATGGATTGGCAACGACGCTGCAATACCTCGAACCATTGCTGATGCAGCATTCAGCCCGGATCGCCTAGGCACGATGACGTCTCGCCTCTCAGCCGCATACAAAGGTCTAAATGTACTGATGCTTCGTGAAGGTGCGGAAGACTTTTTCTGGAAGGCCAAGATTCAAGAGCTTGATAACGAGGAGCTTGCGCTCGATATTCATCATATTTTTCCGCGGGATTGGTGTGAAAAGAATGGGATTCAGCCCTCTGTTTATAATAGTGTAGTCAATAAAACGCCAATTTCTTACAAGGCGAATCGGATGATCGGTGGGTGTGCGCCATCAGTCTATCTGGCGAAGCTGCAAGGACATAAGGAGGTTCAGCTTACAGATGCTCAAATGGATGCCATTGTCGAATCGCATTTTATTGATGCGAATGCACTTCGCGCTGACGACTTTGATAGATTCTATCAAGCCCGCAAGGAAAAGCTGTTTGATTTGGTTAAAAAGGCCATGGGAAAGGTGGCCTCTGCCCCTGTGAGTGATGTCTCAATCGGTGAGGTTGAAGCGTGTTGAAGGTAATTAATGGCGGGTTCGTCATCTCTGTGTAAGCAGAATTTGGTATGCAGTTATTGATCAGAAATCAAACAACTTGAAAGAATAAATTCCTCAAGCCGCATATTT
>JAUMYI010000140.1 GCA_030528705.1 Comamonadaceae bacterium
CGCGCTGGGCGCTTTGCGCGTCGCCCTGCACCTGGGCCTTGAAGTGCTCGACCAGACGCTGCGCCTGAATGCTGCCTTGCTGGCTCAGGTGCCAGTGCGCCAGCCGCTGCTCGGGCGTGTGCAGGCTCAGCGTCAGCAGGCCAGCGTGCTCGTGCAGTTGCAGCGTGTGGCGGGGATCGAGCGTGCCGCTGGCTGGCCAGCGTTGGTATTGCGCCTGGCCTTGCTGCCAGCTGTAGAGCGCCTGGTCGGTCAGCGCCACGCGCCCGGGCGCAAAGCGCAGCTCCTGGCTCAGGTCAACGTCAAGCGCGCACAGCACGTTCTCGTGCGCAGCCAGGGGCGGCTGCGGCGCGGCAGGGGGCGGTGAAACAGCAGTCATGTCGGGTGGGGATTGGCGGGCCGCTATCTTGCCACCGGACAGGCCCGGTCAGCGGCCACAAGCTGCCGACAACGCGCCGCCCCGCCCCTTTGTTGACAGGCCGCTGCTTGACGGGCAGCCCGGAGCTGGCGCGCTTGCAACAGCTACTGGCACTTGCCGCCCGGCAGGCGTGGCGGCCGTGCCACAATCGCCGCCATTCGCGCGGGGCCTGCCCAAAGCCGTTTTGCACCATCACCACAACATCACCACATGCCAGTTTTCGAGGATATTGCGCTGCTGCGCGTGAACTACCTGCGCGGCCCCAGCATCTGGACCTACCGCGAGGTGCTGGAGGTCTGGCTGGATCTGGGTCAGTTGGAGGACTTTCCCTCCAACAAGATCGAGGGCTTTGCAGGGCGCCTGAAGGCCTGGCTGCCCGGCCTGATCGAGCACCACTGCGGCGTGGGCGAGCGCGGCGGCTTTCTGATGCGGCTGGACGAGGGCACCTGGTGCGGCCACATCCTGGAGCACATCATCATTGAGCTGCTGAACCTGGCGGGCATGCCCACGGCCTTTGGCCAGACGCGCAGCACCTCGCAGCCGGGCGTGTACCGCATGGTGTTTCGCGCCCGTGACGAACAGGTTGCGCGCACGGCGCTGCGCGAAGGCCACCGGCTCATCATGGCGGCGATCAACGACCGGCCCTTCGATGTGCCTGCGGCCGTGGCGGCAATCCGCGAGGTGATCGAGCAGCGTTACCTGGGGCCCAGCACCGCGGCCATCGTCGATGCTGCGTTCGAGCGCCGCATCCCGGCCTTTCGCCTCAACGACGGCAACCTGGTGCAGCTGGGCTATGGCGCGGCGCAAAAACGCATCTGGACCACCGAGACGGCTAATACCAGCGCCATTGCCGAGGGCATTGCCAACGACAAGGACATGACCAAGACGCTGATCCAGATCTGCGGCGTGCCGGTGCCCGAGTGGCAGATTGCCGCCAGCGCGCAGCAAGCCTGGGAGGCCGCGCAGGACATCGGCCTGCCCGTGGTCGTCAAGCCCTCGGACGCCTCGCGCAACCGCGGCGTGTTCGTCAACTTGCAGACCCAGGAAGAAGTCGAGGCCGCCTGGCGCGCGGCCGAGCCGCACGGCTACGAAGTCATGGTCGAGCGCATGGTGCCGGGCAACGAGCACCGCCTGCTGGTGGTGGGCGGGCGCGTGGTGGCTGCCGCGCGCAGCGAGTCGCTCAAAGTCACCGGCGATGGCGTCTCGACCGTGCAGCAGTTGGTGCAGGCGCAACTGAACAACGACCCGCACCGCCGCAGCGCGGATGTGGGCGAGGGCAGTGAGCGCCCCGAGGCGGTGGCGGCGCAAGCGGTGGACGTGCAGCAGCCAGACGTGCTGCGCGAGCTCAAGACCCAGGAGCTGGGGCCGCACAGCGTGCCGGCGCGCGGCAAGCTGGTGCTGATCCAGCGCAGCAGCACCGTGGTGGTGGACTGCACCGACGAGGTGCACCCGGAAACCGCCGAGGCGGCGGCGCTGGCCGCGCGCGTGGTCGGCCTGGACATTGCCGGCGTGGACGTGATGGCGCAGGACATCGCCCGCCCGCTGGCCGAGCAGGGCGGGGCGGTGATCGAGGTCAACGCCGGCCCGGGGCTGCTGATGCACCTCAAGCCCGCCGTGGGCTCGCCCCAGCCGGTAGGGCAGACCATCGTCGAATACCTGTTCCCGACGCCGCCGCTGCAGGAAGGCGCCGATCTCTCCGGGCGCATCCCCATCATCGGCATTGCCGGGCGCCACGGCACCACCGGCATTGCACGGCTGGTGGGCTGGCTGCTGCACCTCTCGGGCCGGCACGTGGGCGTGGCCTGCCGCCAGGGCATCTTCCTGGACAAGCGCCTCATTGACCGGCGCGCCAGCGACCACTGGGAGGCCGGCAACCGCTTGCTGATGAACCAGCAAATTGAGGTGGCCGTGATCGAGAACGGCCCGCGCAGCATCCTGGCCGAAGGCCTGAGTTACGACCGCTGCCACATCGGCGCAGTCACCGACATGGCCGGCCATGAGGAATTGGCCGATTACGACATCCAGGACAAGCAGCAGATGAGCCGCGTGTTGCGCACCCAGGTGGACGTGGTGCTGGCCAGCGGCGTGGCCGTGCTCAATGCCGACGATGAGCAGGTCGCGGCGCTGGCGCCGCTGTGCGATGGCGCGCTGGTGTTCTACGCCAGCGATGCCGCGGCGCGCCGGCGCTGGCTGCAGCAACAACAGGAGCAGCAGGCGCAAGATGGCCCGCAGGGCGATGAGCCCGATGGGCCTGCCCCCGATGCGCCCCAGGCGCGCTGGGTACTGCCTGGCGAGAACGCTCTCGAACTGCACGGCGAAGCCGGCTGCGAGCGCATCGAGGACTGGCCGGCGCTGTGCCAGCACGCGGCCACGCTGGGCCTGCAGCAAACGCAGTTGCTGGCCGCAGTGGCCATGGCCTGGGTCATGGGCATCGCGCCCGAGCTCATCGGCGCGGGCATCCGCACCTTCGACCCGCGCCTGCCCGGCCCGCAGGCGGCGCGCGCGCCTGCGCCCCACTGACAAGGTTTTTTCCCCGATTACCCCACACGCTGCACGCCATGGAAATTCTGCGAATCCGCGCCCTGCGCGGCCCCAACCTGTGGAGCCGCAAGACTGCCATGCTGGTCACGGTGCATTGCACGCCCGAGGAATGCGACATCACGCGCCTGCCCGGTCTGGCCTCGCGCCTTCGGGCGCTGTTCCCGGCAATCGGCACGCTCACCACGGAAGATGGCAGCCCGAGCTCGCTGGCGCACGTGCTGCAATTTGCTGCGGCGGTGCTGCAGCAGGAGGCGGGCGTGGCCATTGGCTTTGCACGCACCGTGCCGACGACTGAAGCAGGCGTTTACCAGGTCGTGGTCGAGTACCGCGAGGAGGCCGTGGGGCGCCAGGCCATCGATGCGGCGCTGGCGCTGATCCAGAGCGCCTCGGGCCAGGCGCAGGCCGGCTTCGATGCCGCGGCCGTCATCAACGGTTTGCGCGAGCTTGACGAGCACGAGCGCCTGGGGCCCAGCACCGGCTCCATCGCCCAGGCCGCGCTGGCGCGCGGCATCCCTTTGCGGCGGCTCACGCGCGGCTCGTTGGTGCAGTTCGGCTGGGGCTCGCGCCAGCGCCGCATCCAGGCCGCCGAGGTCGATGCCACCAGCACCGTGGCCGAGTCGATCGCGCAGGACAAGGAGCTGACCAAGAAACTGCTGCTGGCCGCCGGCGTGCCCGTGCCGCTGGGCCGCCCGGTGGCCTCGCTGGACGAGGCCTGGCAGGTGGCGCAGGAAGTGGGGCTGCCGGTGGTGGCCAAGCCGCAAGACGGCAACCAGGGCAAGGGCGTGACGGTCAACATCCAGACCCGCGCCGAGCTCGAAGCGGCCTACCGCGCGGCGGAAAAATACGGCGTGGTGATGGTGGAGAAATACCTGCCCGGGCAGGACTACCGCTTGCTGGTGGTGGGCAACCGCCTGGCCGCTGCCGCGCGGCGCGAGCCGCCGCAGGTCATCGGCGACGGCCAGCACAGCGTGCGCGAGCTGGTGGACATCGTCAACCTCGACCCGCGCCGCAGCGATGGCCATGCCACCTCGCTCACGCGCATCCGGCTCGACGACATCGCGCTGGGGCAATTGCAGCTGCAAGGACTGACGCCCGAGTCCGTGCCCGAGCCTGGGCGCAAAGTGGTGCTGCGCCACAACGCCAATCTCAGCACGGGCGGCTCGGCCACCGACGTGACCGACTCCGTGCACCCGGCCGTGGCCGCCAGCGCCGTGGCCGCGGCGCAGATGGTGGGGCTGGACATCTGCGGCGTGGACGTGGTGTGCGAGAGCGTCGAGCGCCCGCTGGAGGAGCAGGCCGGCGGCGTGGTCGAGGTCAATGCCGCGCCCGGGCTGCGCATGCACCTGGCGCCCTCGTTCGGCCAGCCCCGGCCGATCGGCAAATACGTCGTCGACATGTTGTTCGAGAAAGGCAACGACGGTCGCATTCCGCTGGTCAGCGTCACCGGCACCAACGGCAAGACCACCACGGCGCGCCTGATTGCGCATCTGCTCATGGCTCATGGCCTGAGCACCGGCATGACCAACACCGATGGCATCTACATCAACGGCCGGCAAATCGAAAGCGGCGACTGCAGCGGCCCGCGCAGCGCGCGCAACGTACTGTTTCACCCGCTGGTGGATGCGGCCGTGCTGGAAGTGGCGCGCGGCGGCATCCTGCGCGAAGGGCTGGGCTTTGACCAGAGTCAGGTGGCCGTGGTCACCAACATCGGCGAGGGTGACCACCTGGGGCTGAACTACATCGACACCGTGCAGGATCTGGCCCAGGTCAAAGCCGTGACGGTGCGCAGCGTCTCGCCCAAAGGGTATGCGGTGCTCAATGCCGAAGACCCGCTGGTGGCGGCCATGGCCAGCGCCACGCCAGGGAAGGTGATCTACTTTGCGATGGACAAGCACCACCCCATTGTGGCGGCGCACCGCTCGCAAGGGCGGCGCAGCGTGTTCGTCGAGGGCGATGCCATCGTCGCCACCGAAGGCGCCTGGCGCGACAGCATCCCGCTGGCCGAAATTCCGATCACGCAGCACGGCCGCATCGGCTTTCAGGTGCAAAACGTCATGGCCGCCGTAGCCGCTGCCTGGGCCGTGGGCCTGCCGGCGCAGACCATTCGCCGCGGCCTGGCCAGCTTCGTCAATGACACCGACAACGCACCGGGGCGCTTCAATACGCTGCAAATCAATGGCGCCACCGTCGTGGCCGACTACGGCCACAACCCCGATGCCATGCGCGCGCTGGTGCAGGTGGTGCAGGCCACGCCAGCGGGCAAGCGGGTGCTGGTCATCAGCGCCGCGGGCGACCGGCGCGACGAGGACATCCGGGCGCAGACTTCCATTCTGGCCACGGCCTTTGACGAGGCATTTCTTTATCAGGACGCTGCCCAGCGCGGCCGGGCCCATGGCGAGGTGCTGGCGCTGCTGCGCGAGGGCTTTGAGCGCATGCGCGATCAGCCCGGCTACCGCACCCGCCACCTGGAGGAAATCCAGGGCGAGATGCAGGCCATTGATGCCGCCATCGCCCGCCTGCAGCCTGGGGACTTCTGCCTGGTGCTGATCGACCAGGTGGAGCAGGCGCTGGCCCACCTGCGGCGCTTGGCGGCGCTATAAGCGCCTGTTCAAAGAACCGCGGCTGCGCCAAGCCTTCTTTGGCGCGGCAGAGGGCTTGAAAAAGGGCGCGCGAATATAATATGAGGCTGTGAATTTGTTGGCGCCCATGCTTTGGGGCTTGGGCTCAAAAGCCCAGCCGCCGCTGGGGGCCGCCAGCAGGTTCAGACTCTTTTGCGCGCCCGACAGGCCCGCATCAGCAAGCGCGACAGCAGCACCTCCGGAGCAGGCAAGCGTGTACCAGGACAAACACCGCCTCAATGACCGCAAGGACTGTATGCCAAATGTTCGCCCCCCAGCTTGCCCCTTGCCTGTTGGTCGATCGACCGCCTGCCCTTGCCCGAGGCCTTTGCAACAGCCCCTGCTGCCTGCAGAGCGGGCATGGCCTGAGCGGTCGCATCATGGCGCCTCATCGCTCAAGACTGCCAAGCAGGCCTGGAGCACTAGGGGTTGTTGAGATTGGGTTTGCGAAGCGGTTTTTCGAGGCAAAAGCCGCAGAGGCAAGGCGAAAATGCGCGCAAGGCAAAAACGCCTTGCAAGCGTTTTCAACGCGGC
>JAUMYI010000141.1 GCA_030528705.1 Comamonadaceae bacterium
CTCCTCTGGCGCCCAGTGCACTTGCACGTATTGATGCAGCCAGTCTTGCAGCGGCTGCAGCCATTGTCTGGCCCAGTATTCGAAGGCGCCGCTGGCCTGCAGCGCGGCGAAGTCCGGCCAGGCGCGGGCCAGGGCCGGCTGGCGTTGTGCCGCACCAGTGTGCTGGTAGCCGCCGTCGTAGGCCTGGCGGGCAGCGCGGCGGGCGGTGCGCTCGGCCTCTGGCTCGGGCGCTGATTGGCTTTGGGCTTTGTGCAATGCGTCCCACCAGGCCAGGGCGGTGTCGAAATCCAGCGGCAGGGGCTGCGGCCCTGACAGGGCTTGCGTGGCCAGGGCCAGCACGGCGTTCAGCCAGGTCTGGGCCTGGCCGGCGGGAATGGGGGCGATGTCCAGCATGCCGTCCAGCGCCAGCACCCGCATGGCTGGGCCATGGGTCTGCACCCCTGCTTCGGTAGGTGCGCCTGTGCCGGGCGCATCAGGCGCATCGGGCGCACAGGCAGCCAGCAGGCACGATTGCAGCCAGGGCCGCAGCAGGCGGTGCAGGCGCAGGCCGCCCGATGGGCTTTGCAGTTGACCGGGCTGCACGTGCAGCACCAGCGCATCGCCAGCGCCATTGCTGCGCCAGGGCGGCGCCCAGTCCTCGATCCAGGGCTGCTGCGGCAGTGCTGGCCCGCCGGACCCGGCCGGCTCGGGCGGCCAGCGCAGGCGCCGCGCCGGGGTCTGGGCCTGGGGCCAGTCGCGCACGCTGGCTTGCCAGGCCTGCAGCAGGAACTGCCATTGCGCCAGCCATTGTTGTTGCAACTGCTCGGCCCAAGCGCCCAGTGGCATGTCGCCCTGGCGCTGGATGTGTTCCAGGCCGTGCTGCAGCGCCTGCTGCAGTGTCTCGGGCTGGGCGGGCGGGCTCTGCTCGATCAGGGGCCGCAGCCGCTGCAGCAGTTGCTCGAAGATTTGCCAGCGTTGCAGACCGTCGATGGCCAGCGGTTCGCAATCGTCGGCCTGTTCGTCCAGCGGTGCAAAGCGGGTTTGCAGCCGGATGGCAAACCACTGTGGCACGGGGTGGCGCCAAATGGCCGCCAGCTCGGCCAGCGACCAGGGGCGCGAAATACCCACTGGCGTGTCCGCTGGTGTGGCGACTTCTGGCGCGGCCGGCGGGCTGCCCTGGGCTTGCAGCAGGCGCAGGCCGGGGTCTTCGGCCAGCGGCTGCGCTGCGGGCTGGGGGTGCCATTCCCAGGCCCAGCTGGGCAGTGGCGGCTCAGCTTGGGGCAGGTCTTGCGTCGGGCCCGGCGGGGGCTGCAAAAAGTATCGTGGGTTGAAGGGCTGCAGCGGGTGTTCGGTGGTGCGCTCGGCCACGGCCTGGGCGCTCCAGCGGGCGCTGAGGTAGTCGCGCAACTGCGCCACCAGCACCGAGGGCGGGCGCGGGGTGTTGTCGCGCACGCTTTTGCCGACCCAACTGATGAGCAGCTGCTGGCGCGCCGAGAGCAGCGCCTCCAGCATGAGCTGGCGATCGTCCTGCGTGCGGCTGCGGTCGCCCGGGCGCTGCTGGCCGGGCAGGCGCATCAAGTCCATGGCGTTGGGCGCGGCGCGGCGCGGGTACACGCCTTCGTCCATGCCCAGCAGGCAGACGATGCGAAACGGGATGGCGCGCATGGGCAGCAGGGTGCAGAAGGTCACGCCGCCGGCGTGAAAACGCTGCTGCGGCTCGGGCCCCTGCAGCCGCGCCAGCCAGGCGCGGCGCGCCACGGGCAGGGCCAGGGGCTGCTCGCAGCCGGCTTGCAGGCAGGCGTCCAGCCATTGCTGCAGCGCCTGCTCCAGCAGTTGCAGGGCGGCGTGGTCGGCCTCGCTGGCGGGCTGGAAGAAGTCGGCCAGCAGCGCGCGCCAGCGCTGGCCCCATTGCAGCGGCGTGGCGCTGTGGCCCAGCTCGCTCTGCCAGTGCTGTAGGCGCTGCACCAGGTGGGCCAGCGCGCCCACGTGGCCGGCGGCCAGGCCGCCGATTTCCGCGTAGGGCTCCAGGCCCCCCCAGCCTTGCTGGCTGGCATAGCCCAGCAGCATGCGCTGCAGGCCGAACCAGGCGCTGTTTTGCGCGCCCATGTGCGCCAGCCCAAGCTGCTGGCGGTGGGCGTCGTCCAGCCCCCAGCGGATGCCGCAGCCCTGCATCCAAGTCTGCAGCGTGGCCACGCCTTCTTCGTCCAGGCCCAGGCGCTGCGCCACGGCTGGCACGGCCAGCAAGTCGCTCAGCTGCGACAGGCCGGCGCGCTGCTGCGGCAGTTGCGAGAGCCACTCTACGGCCTGCACCAGCGGGCTGACAGCCTGCGCGCCCAGGTCGGCAATGGCAAAGGGGATGTGGCGCGCATCCTGCGGGCCGTATTGGCCGAACACGGCGCGGATCAGGGGCGCGTACTGGGCGATGTCGGGCACCATGACGACGATCTCGCGCGGCGCCACGGGCTGTTGGGCTTGGCCAGCGGCGCCCGGCGCGCCGCTGGGCAGCATGAGTTCGAGCAAATGGGTGTGCAGGGCTTCCAGCTCGCGCACCGGGCTGTGTGCGGTCTGAAAACAGATGCTGCGATCGCACGATGCCGGCGGCGCGGCGCGCAGTGCTTCGTTGAGCGGCACCAAATCGCGGATTTGTTCCTGCACCTGGCGCAGCATGCTGGGCGCGGCCCCGGTAGCGGCCTGGCTGCCAGCTTCGCTATCGGCGTCGGAGTCGGCATCGGTGTCGTAGAGGTCGATGCGCGGCAGGCCCTGGCCCTGCTGCTGCGCCAGGGCCTGCTGTTCGTAGTGTTCGAGCAGGCGCACGAAATCGCGCACTTGCCGGCCCCAGGTGGTCAGCAACGGGTTGGCATGCGCGTGCATGGCGCTGAGCTCGATGGCCGCCAGTTGCTGCGCCGGCCCGCGCGCGCCCGGTGCCTGGCGCAACAGGCGGGCAAACAGCTCGCGCCCGGGCACGGCATCGCTCCAATACATCTGGCAGGGATTGGGCACGGCCAGCAGCACCTGCGCATGCCGGCCCAGGGCGGTGAGCAGCTCCAGCACCGGCACATGCAGGTGCGATGCGCCAAAGAGCATGATGCGGCGCGGCAGCGGCTGGGCTGGGCCGCCCTGCGCCAATTGCGCCAGCGCGCGCTGGTGCAGGCGCGGGCGGATGGCCTGTTGCTGGGCCGCATCCAGGCTGTGCAGCAGCGCGCGCCACAGCGCGGCCTGCCAACGCTGCGCGGGCGGCAGCGGCTGGGCTGCGCCGCCCAGGAACGGCGCGAGCTGCTCGCGCCCCAGGGCCCAGTCCTGCAGCCAATCGGGCCGGTAGACCTGGTACTGGTCGAACAAATCGGCAATGCGCAAGGCCAACTGGTACAGCGCGTGCTGGGCCAGCTCGGCGCCGCCCGGGGCCACAGGGCCGTCATCGCCCTGCGCCTGGCCGGCCAGCGCGCGCTGCGCGGCCTGCAGGCTTTGGCGCAGCGGCTGCCAGATCGGTTCGTCGGGGGGGGCGGTAGGGGGCTCGGCAAGCGGCGCGGCATCATCGCCCAACAACGCCGGCAGGATGCGCATCAGCCGCCAGAGCATGTCGGCCTTGTCCAGCGGCGTGTGCTGCGGCACCTGCTGCGGGCCCAGGATGCGCCGGTACATGCGCCAGGCAAAGCGGCTGGGCAGCTCCATGTGCACGGCGGCGCTGATGTCCAGCTCGCGCGCCAGCGCCATCTTCAGCCATTCGCCCATGCCCTGGCTTTGCACCAGCACCAGCTCCTGCTCCAGCGCCTGCAGCGGGTGCTGGCGCATCCAGGCCGCCAGGGCCTGGGCCAGCGCCTCGGTGCGGTTGCTGTGCAGGCTGACGATGCCGGGGGCGATGGACGGGGTGGGGGCGGGGCTTTGGGGCACGGGCAGGGGGGCAGGCAGAGGGCCGTCGTAGCGATGGGCGCGAATATATCGGGGAACGGCCCGGCCGCGCCGCATGGCTTTCAGACCAAGCGCGACAGCCCCCTGTGGGGGCGGTGCGGGCCGCTATCATGGCGGCCCTTTGCCACGCCCTGCCCCGTGGCCGCGCCCTTGTTGTCAGAACCTGCCCCATGTCTGCTGGACTCAATCTTGCCCAAACCCAGGCCGTGCACCACATCCACGGGCCTTCGCTGGTGCTGGCCGGCGCGGGCTCGGGCAAGACGCGCGTCATCACGCACAAGATCGCCCACCTGATCCAAAGCGGGCTGGCGCCCAGCCGCATTGCCGCCATCACCTTCACCAACAAGGCCGCCGCCGAGATGCGCGAGCGCGCCCGTGGCCTGATCGGCAAGGCCGCGCGCGAGGTGCTGATCTGCACCTTCCACGCGCTGGGCGTGCGCATGGTGCGCGAGGACGGCGCGCTGCTGGGGCTCAAGCCGCAGTTCAGCATCCTCGACAGCGACGACGTGCTGTCCATCCTCAAGGAGTGCGGCGGCACCACCGACAGCGCGCTGGCGCGCCAGTGGCAATGGACCATCAGCCGCTGGAAGAACGAGGGCCTGAATGCCGAGCAGGCCCTGCAGGCCGCGCAGGACGAGACCGAAAAAGTAGCCGCTGCCGTCATGGCACGCTACCAGGAGCGCCTGAGCGCCTACCAGAGCGTGGACTTCGACGATCTGGTGGGCCTGCCGCTGGCGCTGCTGCGCCAGCACGAGGCGGTGCGCGAGAAATGGCAAACCCGCCTGGGCCACGTGCTGGTGGACGAATACCAGGACACCAACGCCACGCAGTACGAGTTGCTCAAGCTGCTGGTGGGCCAGCGCGGGCACTTCACCGCCGTGGGCGACGACGACCAGTCCATCTACGGCTGGCGCGGCGCCACGCTGGAGAATCTGAAGAAGCTGCCGGTGGACTTCCCCGCGCTGTGCGTCATCAAGCTGGAGCAGAACTACCGCTCCACCAGCGCCATCCTGCGCGCGGCCAACCACGTCATCGGCCCCAACCCCAAGCTGTTTCCCAAAACGCTGTACTCCGAGCTGGGCGAAGGCGAGCCCGTGCGCGTGATCGACTGCGACTCCGAGGAGCACGAGGCCGAGCGCATCGTCGCGCGCCTGCAAAGCCTGCGCGTGGCCAACCCCCCGCCCGAATGGCGCGACTTTGCCATCCTCTACCGCGCCAACCACCAGGCCAAGCCGCTGGAGAAGGCGCTGCGCAAGGCCAGCATCCCCTACAAAGTCTCAGGCGGCACCAGCTTCTTCGACCGCGCCGAGATCAAAGACTTGTGCGCCTGGTTCCGGCTCTGGAGCAACGAGGACGACGACCCGGCCTTCGTGCGCGCCATCACCGCGCCGCGCCGCGGCATCGGCCACCAAAGCCTGGCGCAGCTGGGCGAGTTCGCCGGGCAGATCAAGACCAGCCTGCACGAGGCGCTGTTCAGCCCCATGCTGCCGGCGCGCATCAGCGCGCGCGCGCTGGGCGGCCTGCAGGAGTTCGGCCGCCAGCTCGGCGAGCTGCAATACCGCGCGCGCCACGCCATCGGGCGCGAGGCCGCGCGCCAGTTCCTGCGCGACTGGCTGGAGGAAATCCGCTTCGAGAACTACCTGCTGGACCAGTCCGACACCCCCGCCGCCGCCGCCAGCCGCTGGGCCAATGTGCAGGAGTTCTGCGACTGGATGGCCCAGCGCGCCGGCGGCGAGCTGGACGCGCCGGACATGGCCAGCGCCGCCGCCGGCCTGGCCAGCCCGGCCAAAAGCCTGCTCGAAGTGGCCCAGACCATCGCCCTGCTCTCGACCCTGACCGAGCAGGAAAAAGAACACAACGTCGTCACCCTCTCCACGCTGCACGCCGCCAAGGGCCTGGAATGGCCGCACGTGGTCATGGCCGGCGTCAACGAAGGCGTGCTGCCCTTCCAGCAGGGCGAGGCCAGCCCCGCCGACCCGCGCCGCCTGGAAGAAGAGCGCCGCCTGATGTACGTGGGCATCACCCGCGCGCAGCGCACCCTGGCCGTGAGCTGGGCGCGGCGGCGCAAGAAAGGGCGCGACTGGGTGCCCGCCCAGCCCAGCCGCTTCATCGCCGAAATGCAGCTGGAGCCGGGCACCGCCCGCGAAGACCCGCGCGCCAAGCTGCGCGCGCTGCGCGAGGAATTCGCCCGCAAGGCCGCTGCG
>JAUMYI010000142.1 GCA_030528705.1 Comamonadaceae bacterium
CAGCCATAGCTGGGGCTATGGCGAGGCTTTGCAACGCAGCAGAGCGCCCAAATCCACTTTCTTGCCAGCCGTGCAGAGACTTTGAACAGGCTCTCAATCTTCGACGAAGGCCTCCTCGCGCTTGCTGCGGATCGAGGGCAGCAGCACGATGATCAGCAGCAGCGCGGCGGCAATCAGCAAGCCGGCAGAGATCGGGCGCGTGACCAGCACCGACCAGTCCCCGCGCGAGAGCAGCAACGCGCGGCGCAGGTATTCCTCCATCATCGGCCCGAGGATGAAGCCCAGCAGCAGCGGCGCGGGCTCGACTGCGAGCTTGTGAAACAGGTAGCCGACGAAGCCGAAGATGCCCACCATCCAGATGTCGAACACGTTGTTGTTGGTGGTATACACGCCCAGCGCACAGAACAGCACGATGGAGGGGAACAGCCAGTTGTAGGGCACGGTCAGCAGCTTGATCCAGACGCCGATCATGGGCAGGTTCAGGATGATGAGCATGGCGTTGCCGATCCACATCGAGGCGATCAGGCCCCAGAACAGCTCGGGGTTGTTGGTCATGACCTCAGGGCCGGGCTGGATGTTGTGGATGGTCATGGCGCCCACCATCAGCGCCATCACGGCATTGGGCGGGATGCCCAGCGTCAGCAGCGGGATGAACGAGGCTTGCGAGCCAGCGTTGTTGGCCGACTCGGGCGCGGCCACGCCACGGATATTGCCCTGGCCAAAGGGCACTTCGCCGGGCTTGAGTTGGGTTTTCTTCTCCAGCGTGTAGGAGGCAAACGAGGACAGCAGCGCGCCGCCGCCGGGCAAAATGCCCAGCATGGAGCCCAGCATGGTGCCGCGCAAAATGGCCGGCAGCATGAGCTTGAAGTCCTCGGCCGTGGGCATCAGGCCGCGCACCTTGGTGGTGATGATGTTGCGGCTCTCCGGCGGGCGCGAGAGGTTGGCGATGATTTCGCCATAGCCGAACACGCCCATGGCGATGACCACGAAGTCGATGCCATCGGTCAGCTCCGGGATGCCCAGCGAATAACGCGCCACGCCGGAGTTGATGTCGGTGCCGATCATGCCCAGCAGCAGGCCCAGCACGATCATGGCAATGGCCTTGAGCAGCGAGCCCGAGGCCAGCACCACCGCGCCGATCAAGCCCAGCACCATCAGCGAGAAGTATTCGGCCGGGCCGAACATGAAGGCCACTTTGGTCAGCGGCACGGCGAAGGCCGCAATCCACAGCGTGCCAAAGCAGCCAGCGATGAACGAGCCGATGCCAGCGGCGGCCAGCGCCGGGCCGGCGCGCCCCTTCTGGGCCATCTGGTAGCCATCGATCACAGTCACCACCGCCGCCGATTCGCCGGGCAGGTTGACAAGAATGGCCGTGGTCGAGCCGCCGTACTGCGCGCCGTAGTAAATGCCTGCCAGCATGATCAGCGCCGAGACGGGCTCCAGCCCATAGGTGATGGGCAGCAGCATGGCAATCGTCGGCACCGGGCCCAGGCCGGGCAGCACGCCGATCAAGGTGCCCATCAGGCAGCCGATGAAGGCGTACAGCAGATTCTGGGCGCTGAAGGCAACGCTGAAGCCCAGCGCCAGGTGGTCAATCATTTCAGTCATGCGTGCACTCCCGCTGGCTCAACCGATGAAGCTGGGCCATACGGGCAGCACCAGCCCCAGGCCTTTGATGAATACGAAGTAGCTGCCCGCCGCCAGCACCGTCGCCAGGATCAGGCTGGTTTTGAATGACGGTTGGTGCGCCGCGCGGCTGGCAATGATGGTCAGCGCGTAAATCGCCACCATCAACCCGAACGAGGGAAAGCTCAACTGGGGCAGGCCCACCAGGAAAATGCCAAACGCAAAGTTCGCCGCCAGCACGTAAAACAGCGGCTTCCAGGCCCAGCGCCCGATCGGGTCGCCATCGGGCGGGCCATTGCGGCGCAGCACGGCATTGAGCATGATCAGCGCCCCCAGGGCCGCGAGCAAAATACCCAGCATCAATGGAAAGTAGCCTGGCCCCATGCGCGCGGCCGTGCCGATCGAGTAGGACTTGGCGCCCACTGCGAAGGTCACGCCGATGATGGAAAACATCAGGCCCGAGAAAAAGTCTTTCTGGCTTTTGATCAGCACTCCAGATCTCCTAGAACACACTTTCGTGGTGAGTCGGGTTGCAATGGCCACATTGCGAGGGCGGTATTGTGCCCACTTCGGGCTCGCTTGCACTCCAGATCAGCCCCATATTTGTCACAATTGATTGAGCATTGGCAACAAACGCACAGCCAGACAGGCTGCCACCGCCGCCCCGGCTGGCCAGACGTTGGAGCAGCGCGATGAGAAAGCAGCGCCGGCCCCGCTGCCCCGAGCATCGGCCGCTTTGGGCAAGCGCCCATCAAAACCGCCAAAAACAACGGCAATGCCTTCAAAAAGCATTCGATCTGCGGGGAAATGCCCCGCCTGGGCCCGTTTGCGGCCAGGGCTGCCGCTAGAATCTGCCGCAATCTGCTCGCAGCGCCCGCGCACGCCAGTGCGGATGGGATTGCCGCAGGCCATGTTCCATCCCCTTGCAGCTTGACAGAAAGGTCATCCGCATGAATCCCTCCTTCGACTCCTACAACGGCAGCGTCCATTACCACGCCGCCACGCAGCAGCGCAACCGCGTCATGCGCAACACCTACTGGCTGCTGGCGCTGTCGATGATCCCGACGGTGCTGGGCGCCTACGTCGGCCTGGCCACCAACATGACGGCCGCGCTCTCGGGCGGCCTGGGCGCGATCGTGTTTCTCGTCGGCGCGTTCGGCTTCATGTTCGCCATCGAGAAAACCAAGAATTCGGGCCTGGGCGTCGCGCTGCTGCTGGCCTTTACCTTCTTCATGGGCCTGATGCTCTCGCGCCTGCTGGGCGTGGTGCTGGGCATGGGCAATGGCTCGCAGCTGGTGATGACGGCCTTTGCCGGCACCGCAGGGGTGTTCGCCACCATGGCCACCGTGGCCAGCACCACCAAGCGCAGCTTTGACGGCGCGGGCAAGTGGCTGTTCGTCGGCGCCATCGTGCTGCTGATCTCCGGCCTGCTCAACATCTTCGTGTTCCAGTCCACCGCGCTGTATGCCGCCACCTCCACCGTGGCCATCGTGCTGTTCAGCTTCTGGCTGCTGTACGACCTCAAGCGCATCGTCGACGGCGGCGAGGTCAACTACATCTCGGCCACGCTGTCGCTGTACCTGAGCCTCTACAACATCTTCCAAAGCCTGCTGGGCCTGCTGGGCATCTTCGGCGGCGAGGATTGATGCCTGCCAGGAAAAAAGTCTACTGAAACGACAATGCCAGCGCCCGCAAGGGCCGCTGGCATTTTTTTGCGCCACGGCCCGCGCAACAAAAGCGCGGCGAGCACACGCATGAGATATCAGTGCAGCAGAGGCGGCTGCTGCGGGGCGATGCGGAAAAAGCCCGTGCCAGCCGATTGCAGGCGTTGCTCATCGGCATTGCTGGGCCGCACGCTGTGCACTTTCAGCGCCAACTGCAGCGCAATGCCCGCCAGCGGGTGATTGCCATCGAGCACGACGTGCTCCGGGTACAGCTCGGTCACGGTCAGCAGCGCATCGGCCGGGGCATCCGATTGCGCGCCCGGCGGCAGGGCGCTGCCTTCAAGCACCATGCCCTCTTCCAGCTCGGCCGGAAACAGCGCACGCGCCTCCAGATACACCAGGGCCTCGTCATAGTCGCCAAAGGCGTGCTCGGGCTCCAGATACAGATGCAGCGCCGCGCCAGCCTGCTGGCCCAGCAAAGCCTGCTCAATGCTGGGCAGCAGATCCTGCCCGCCCACATAGAATTCGACCGGCTCGCGCAGCTCATCCAGCACTTCGCCCAGGCTGTCCTTGAGCGTCCAGGTCAGCGCCACTACGGTGTTGTTCATGATTTCCATGGCGGGCGATTGTCGCAGCTTTGCCGCCCCTGCCCGCCAGCGCCAGGCAAACCCTGCACGGATCCAGCGGCCCAGGTACGCCGCGATTTGTGAAGCCCACCCCAAAAGGCTGTTCCTCGAACTTCATTGCCCATGTCCCCGATTGCTCTCGACACCCCCCTGGCCCTGCTCGGCGGCCTGACGCCGGCGCGCTTCATGCGCAGCCACTGGCAACGCAAGCCGCTGCTGATTCGTCAGGCCATCGGCGCCTTCACGCCCCCAGTCGATGCCCAGCGCCTGTTCGCCCTGGCCGCCAGCGAGGCCGTGCAGTCGCGCCTGATCGCGCAGACCGCGCGCGGCTGGACGCTGCGCCACGGCCCTTTCAGCCGCCGCCAGCTGCCGCCGCAATCACGCCCGGGCTGGACGCTGCTGGTGCAAGGCGTGGACTTGCACGACGCCCAGGCCCACGCGCTGCTGCAGCAGTTCGCCTTCATCCCGCAGGCGCGGCTGGACGACCTGATGATCAGCTACGCCAGCGATGGCGGCGGCGTCGGCCCCCACTTCGACAGCTACGACGTCTTTTTGCTGCAGGCCCAAGGGCGGCGGCGCTGGCGCATCGGCAAGCAAAAGGACTTGCGCCTGCAACAAGGCGTGCCGCTGCGCCTGCTGGAGCATTTCGAGGCCGAGCAGGAATGGCTGCTCGAACCCGGCGACATGCTGTATTTGCCGCCGCGCTACGCCCACGACGGCATTGCCCAAGGCCCAGGTTGCATGACCTACTCGATCGGCTTTCGCTCGCCCGGCCGCCGCGAGCTGGCCGCCACCTTGCTCGAACGCCTGGCCGAGCCCGACTGGGACGAGGACACGCCCGCCAGCGGCCAGGCCCACGCTGCCGTGCTCTACCGCGACGCCGGGCAGCCGGCTACGGCCCAGCCCGGCGCCATCCCGCCGGCCATGCAGCAATTCGCCCGCGACGCCATGCTGCGGCGCCTGCAGCAGCCCCATGCCATCGAGCAACTGCTGGGCGAATACCTCAGCGAGCCGCACCCCAGCGTGCTCTTCGAAGGCGATGATGCCCCGCTGCCGCCCGCCCAGGGCCAGGCCGGCATCGCGCTCGGGCGCAAGAGCCGCATGCTCTACGACGAACGCTTTCTCTACGTCAACGGCGAGAGCTGGCGCATCGGCGGGCGCGACGCCGCGTTGCTTCGCCAGCTGGCCGACACGCGCTGGCTGGCGCAGGCCCAATTCCAGCGCCTCAGCCCCGCCGCCCAGAGCGTGCTGCAAGAATGGGTCGAGCAAGGCTGGCTGTTCTTCATGCCTTGAAGGCCTGCTCAGAGCGCCGCCCGCGCGCGCGATCCGCTCCGGCATGCACATGGCTGCTACCGCCAAGATGCCGACAGGCGCGCAGCAAACTGGCACAAGTCGCCGGCCCTGGGCGATACTTGAAGCCAAGCGCAGCACAGCGCACAGAGGGAGACAAGCCCATGCAGCACGACCAACACCACCGCGCAGCCGCGCCATCCCAGGCCGCCAACGCTGATGCCGCCCAAGCCAGCGCCCCACGCACCGAGCGCTACGCCATCAGCGGCATTGCGCAGTGGCAGCAAACGCTGGAGAAATTCCTGCGCACGGCCGAGCAGCAAGCCTGCCCGCGCATCGTCTGCTGCAGCCCAGACTTCTGCGGCTGGCCGCTGTCCAGCGCCCCGCTGCTCAATGCGCTGCAGGACTGGCTGCGCCCACAGCGCCAGCTGCTCCTGATTGCCAACCAGTTCGACAGCCTGATCCGCCAGCAGCCGCGCTTCGTGGCCTGGCGCACCCGCTGGGACACGGTGGTGCAAGGGCGCAAAGTGGCGCGCCAGTTCGCGCGCGAAACCCCCAGCTTCGCGCTGGCTGGCAGGCAAAGCATCTGGCTGAGCAACCCCGACTTCTTCACCGGCATCTACGGCAACGACCCGGCCCTGGCCCAGCAAGTGGGCGAGCAGGCACAAGAATGGCTGGAAAACCGCAGCAGCATCGGCTTTGCCAGCAGGACTTTGGGCTTGTA
>JAUMYI010000143.1 GCA_030528705.1 Comamonadaceae bacterium
GCCATCGTAGGGGCCGGCCCGGTGGGCCTGGCCTTCGCCCAATCCATGCAGGGCAGCGGCCTGCGCCTGGCCGTGCTCGAGCGCCAGCCGCTGACGGCGCTGGCCGAGCCGGCCTTCGATGGCCGCGAGATCGCCCTGACCCACGCCTCGCAGCGCATCTTGCAGGAGCTGGGCGCTTGGCAGCGCATCGACCCCGAGCAAATCAGCGCGCTGCGCGATGCCCAGGTGTTCAACGGCCCGTCGCTGTTTGCGCTGCGCATCGATGCGCAACTCGCGGGCGTGGCGCAGTTGGGCTATTTCGTGCCCAACCACCTGATCCGCAAGGCCTTGTTCGAGGCCGTGCAGGCGTGCAACGAGGTGCAGCTCATCGGCGGCGTGGGCGTGGGCGGCCTGCATTGCGGGGCCGAGCGCCACACACTGCAACTCGATGATGGCCGCAGCCTGACGGCGCGCCTGGTGGTGGCCGCCGACAGCCGCTTTTCGCAGACGCGCCGCATGATGGGCATTGCCGCGGCCACGCACGACTTCGCGCGCACCATGATGGTGTGCCGCTTCAGCCACGAGCTGCCGCACCAGCACGTGGCCTGGCAATGGTTCGACCAGGGCCAGACGCTGGCGCTGCTGCCGCTCAACGGCCAGCGCAGCAATGTGGTGCTGACGCTGACGCCCCAGGCCATGCAGGCCGAGCTGGCGCTGGACGACGCGGCCTTCTCGGCCAGCATCACGCGGCGCTTTGCACACCGCCTGGGCGCAATGCACAAGGAGGGCGAGCCCCACACCTACCCGCTGGTGGGCGTGTACGCGCAACGCTTCGTCGCGCCGCGCTTTGCGCTGATCGGCGATGCGGCCGTGGGCATGCACCCCATCACCGCGCACGGCTTCAACTTCGGCCTGCAAAGCCAGCAGCGCCTGGCCCAGCAGCTGTGGCTGGCCAAGCGCCGCAACCGCGATCTGGCCGATCAGGAGTTTCTGCAAGCCTACGAGCGCCGCCTGGCCGCCACCTGGCCGCTGTACCAGGCCACCAATGCCATCGCCCGGCTCTACACCCACGATGCCGCCCCGGCCCAGTGGCTGCGCGGCGGCGCGCTGCGCATGGCCCAGGCCGTGCAGCCATTTCGCAAGGCCCTGGCGCGGCACCTGACGCAGACCTGAGCGGCCTGAGTGGCTTGAGCGGCCTGTTGGAAGCCCTATTGGAAGCCCTGTTGGGGCCTGTCAGCGCGCCAGCGCGCGGCGGATGGCAAAGGAGCTGCCATCGACCACGGCCACCAGCAGCAGCATGGCCAGCAGCACGGTGCCCGTCTCGCGCATGTGAAACAGCCCCAGGTGGTAGCTGAGCATTTGCCCCAGGCCGCCCGCGCCGACGATGCCCAGCACGGCGGCGGCGCGGATGTTGTTCTCCCAGCGGTACAGGGTGTAGGACAGCAGCTGCGGCGCAATCTGCGGCAAGGTCGCCCAGGCGAAGGTTGGCAGCGCGCCCGCGCCGCGCAGGCGCAGGGCCTGCGCCACCTCGGGGGCGGCGCTCTCCAGGCTTTGCGCAAACAGCCGCCCGAGCACGCCGCTGGTGTGCAAGGCCAGCGCCAGCGTGCCGGCCATGGGCCCCAGGCCGGCGGCGATGAGCAGCAGCACGGCCCAGATCAGCTCGGGCACGGCGCGCAAGCCATTCAAGATTGCAAGCGCCAAGCCGCGCAGGGCCAAGCGCCAGCCCCTCTGGCGGCGCGCCTGGCTGGGCGCGGCGCTGGCCAGCAGCGCCAGAGCCAGGCCGCCGCCTGCGGCCAGCGCCGTGCCCAGCAGGGACATGGCCAGCGTCTCCAGCGTCGCGCGCGCCGTGCGCTGCAGGAAAGCCGGCCCAATCTCGGGCGGGAAGAAGCCGCGCGCAAATTGCGCCATCGCGCCCAGGCCCTGCGCCGAGAACAGGCCGCGCCACTGCAAGTCCAGCGTCACAAAGCTGGCCACAGTCAAGGCCGCCAGGGCCAGCAGCGCCAGGATCGTCAGCAGGCTGCGCCGCGGCCGGGGCGGCAGCGGCAATTCAACGCCAGTCTGGCCCGGCGCGGCTGCGTCATGTGGTCTGGATGCAAAGCCCATGCGCCTGCCTCGATTCAAGCCAGCCGCCGGCGCAGCCAGGCGCTCAGGCCGTCGCTGAGCCAGACCAGCGCGATGAACACCAGCAGCGTGGCGCTGATCTCTCGGCCGGCAAACATCTTGGCGGCGCTGTCGAGCAACTGGCCCAGGCCCCCGGCGCCGACAAAGCCCAGCACCACGGACGAGCGCACGGCGCACTCCCAGCGGTAGACGGTGTAGCCGGCCAGCTCCTGCGCGCATTGCGGCAGCGTGCCGCAGAAAAACGCCTGCAGGCGCCCGCAGCCGGCGCGCAGCAGCGCCTGGGTCGGGGCCGGATCGGCGCTTTCCAGGATTTCCGCATACACCTTGCCCAGCATGCCGCCGTAGGCGATGGCGATGGCCAGCACGCCGGCCGTAGGCCCCAGCCCGGTCACGCGCACCAGCAGCAGGGCATAGACCAGCTCGGGGATGGAGCGCAAGGCCACCAGCAGCCAGCGCAGCAACTGGCGCAGCAGCCGCGGCAGCGCGGCCATGCGGCCCGCGCCCTCGCTGGCGCTGATGGACAGGCTGGCGCTGGCCAGCAGCGCCAGCGGCGCGCCAATGAGCCAGGCCAGCGCCAGGCCGGCCGTGGCAATGGCGATGGTGCGCCAGGCCTCCTGGGCCAGCAGCCAGACAAACGCCCAATCGTGGCGCGGCGGCACGAAGCTGGCCAGAAAGCTGGCCGTGGTTTGCAGGCTGTGCGCATCCAGCATCTGCCAGGGCCGAAATTCCGTCAGCCGCAGCACGGGCCAGAGCACGGCCAGCGCCAGCAGCAGCGCGGCCCAGCGGCGCAGCCAGGCCGGGTCGCGCCCGGCATCGGCGGCAGGGGGCGCGGCAACGCTCGCGGCCTGGACGGTATGGGCAGTGTGGGCCTGCTCAGTCATCACGGGCCTTGCTGACTCAAGCACAGGGCGCAGGGCCGGCCCAGACGGAGGCGGGCGAGGGCGCGGCTTCGGCCTGCACATCGGCCAGGGCATCGTCCAGCGCCGTGCGGCCATAGAGTTGCAGCAGCAGCGCATCGCTCAGGCCGCTGCCTGGGCCATCGTAGGCAATGGCCCCGTCCTTGAGGGCCAGCACGCGCGCAAAGCGCCGCGCCGCCTCCACCTGGTGCAGGCTGCACAGCAGGGTGTTGCCGCGCTGGCGGGCCGTCTGCCGCAGCACCTGCATGACCTGCTGCGCGCGGCTGGGGTCGAGCGCCGAGAGCGGCTCATCGACCAGCCAGCAACGCGCCTGCGATGCCAGCAGCCGCGCCAGAGCGACGCGCTGGCGCTCGCCGCCGGAGAGCCGGTCCACGCGCTGCCAGAGCTTGTCGGGCAGATCCAGCGCCAGCAGCGCCTGCTGCGCCCACTGCGCCTCGGCCCGGCGCGGGTGCCACAGCATGCGCAAGCTGGCCGCCAGCCCCATGTGCGGCAGGCGCCCGGCCAGCACCGCCGCAACCACCCGCTGGCGCGGCGGCAGCGGCGGCACCTGGGGGGCATAGAACATCTCGCGCCGCAGCCGCTGGCGCTGGCTGCGCGGCAACTGCCAGGGGTCTTGCCCCTGCCAGTGCAGCACGCCGGCCTGCAGCGGCCAGGCCGCCGCCAGCGCCAGCATCAGCGTGCTCTTGCCCGAGCCGCTGGCGCCAATCAGGGCCACCTGCTCGCCAGGCGCAATCTGCAGCCGCAGGCCGCGCAGCAAGGGCTGGGCCGCGCCAGCGGGCGCAATGGCGGCATCGTGCAAGGCCAGGGCCGGGGCCTGTGCTGGCGGGGCGGCGGCGCTCATGGCGGCATTCATGGCAGCATGCGCGGGGTATGCGCGCTGGCTTCAGCGCAACAGGCCGGCGCTTTGCGCTGCGGCGCGGATGCCGTCGTAATTGGCCGCCTCGGTGGGGATGAAGCGCGTGGCGCGCTGCAACTGCAAGATGGCCTTGCCCGCTGGCTCGGCCGCATCGAGCTTGAGGAAGGCCTGGCGGATTTTTTCCTGCAACTCGGCCGGCATGCCGGCGTGCACCGTCCAGTTGTAGTCGTGGTAGGCGGGCGTGGTGTAGAGGACGCGCACCTGGCTGGCATCGACCCGGCCCTCGGCCACGAATTTCTCCCACACCGAGATGTTCAGCGCCCCGGCATCGACCTTGCCGCTGGCCACGGCGGCGATGGTGGCATCGTGCGCGCCGGAGAAGCTCACGCGCTTGAGATCGGCATCGGGGTTGATGCCCTGCGCCAGCAGATAGTGGCGCGGCATCAGATGGCCGGAGGTGGAGCTTTGCGAGCCAAAAGCCAGCGTGCGGCCTTTGAGATCGGCCAGCGCCTCGATGCCGCTGCCCGCGCGCGTGATGAACACCGAGCGGAACTGCGCATCCTCCTGGCGCTGCACCAGCGGCACGGCTTGGCCCTGCGAGCGCTGCTGCGCCTGCACGAAGGTGAAGCCGCCAAACCAGGCCAGATCCACCTTGCGATTGGCCAGGGTCTCCACGGCGGCGGCGTAATCGGTCACCGGCGTCCACTGCACCGCCATGCCCAGCTCCTGCTGCAGGTATTGGCCCAGGGGCTCGAACTTGCGCGCCAGCTCGGTGGGCGACTCATCGGGAATGGCCGTCACGCGCAGCACCTGCTGCGCATGTGCGCCCGCTGCCATCAGGCCCAGCGCGGCCGCCAGGCCCAGGCCGCGCAGCCAGCCGCCCAGCACGCGCCCGGCGCGGGCTGCGAAGGAATGCAAAACAGGCCCAGACGCGGCACGCACGGCTTGGTTCGACGTTTGCGCAGGCATCTCCATCTCCCTTCAAAAATGACAAGGGCGCGATTGTAGCCATGCCCTTTTGCGCCTTTGGCCAGGGCCGCCTGCGGGTTTTCGGCATTGGCAACGCAGCGCAGACGGCGGCATGCTGGCCCCTCGTGAAACGCGCAGAGAAAGCCTGCCCATGCCCTACTACCTTTTGCTGTCGCTGGCCGCCGTGTTCTGGGGCGGCAACTACGTCGTGGGCCGGGTGCTGGTGGCTGGCATCGACCCCATGCTGCTCTCGGCCCTGCGCTGGGCCGGCACGGCGCTGCTACTCAGCCTGGTGTTCGGGCGGCGCGTGCTGGCCCAGTGGCCGCGCAGCGCCGGCGACTGGGGGCGGCTGGCCTTTCTGGCGGCGCTGGGGCAGATCGCCTTTCCGGTCACGCTGTACCTGGCCTTGCAGACCGTGACCTCGGTGCGCAGCGCCATCTACATGGCCGCCTCGCCCTGCATCGTGATGCTGTTGGGCCGGCTGTTTTTCGGCGACGCGCTGCGCCCGCGCGCGCTGCTGGGCATTGCCGTGAGCACGCTGGGCGTGCTGCTGATCCTCTCCAAAGGCCATCTGCCCAGCCTGCTGGAGCAGGGGGCGCTGGCGCGCGGCGACCTGTGGGCCATGGCGGCGGTGTTGAGCTGGGCGGTGTACTGCACCTTTTTGCGCATCCGGCCCAAGGCGCTGTCCAGCGAGAGCTTCGTGACCCTCTCCTCCTGGCTGGGGGCGCTGGCGCTGCTGCCCGCGGCCTGGCCCGCGCTGCTGGCGGCCTGGCAACCGGACAGCGGCTGGCCTTGGGGCACGGCGCAGGCGCTGGGCCTGGCCTATCTGGTGATCTTCCCCTCCTGGCTGGCCTACGTGTTCTGGAGCCGTGGCGTGGCCGCCGTGGGCGCAGCGCGCGCCGACGTGTTCACGCACCTCATCCCCTTGAGCGGCGGGCTGATGGGCATCGTCTTTCTGCACGAGCCCTTCATGCGCTACCACCTGGCCGCCGCGCTGTGCATCCTGGCCGGGCTGGCGCTGTGCCAATGGGACAAGGCCAGGCACGCGCCTTGAAAGCCAGCCAGCGCCGACAGTGCAGCAGCCCA
>JAUMYI010000144.1 GCA_030528705.1 Comamonadaceae bacterium
TGATGGCTGTGGCCACTTGAATGGTGGCCAGCACCAGCACCGGCCCCATGACGTTAGGCAGCACGTGCTTGCGCATGATGCGCAGCGAGGGCACGCCGGTGACGCGCGCGGCCTGCACGTATTCCTTGCCCCGCTCCACCAGTGTGGAGCCGCGCACCGTGCGCGCGTACTGGACCCAGCCAGTCAAGGCGATGGACAGCACCAGCACGCCAAAGGCCAGGGTATCGCCCGCGTCAGGAAACACGGCGCGCCCCACGCCTGCGATGAGCAGCGCGATCAGAATGGCCGGGAAGGACAGCATCACGTCCGAGATGCGCATCAGCACGGCATCGATCCAGCCGCCCTTGAAGCCGGCCACCAGCCCCAGCGTAACACCCAGCAGCAGGGACAGCAGCACCGAGCTGATGCCCACGATCAGCGAGATGCGCGCGCCATAGATCAGGGCCGAGAAGATGTCGCGCCCTTGATCGTCCGTGCCCAGCAGGTATTTGGTGCTGCCGCCCTCGATCCACGCCGGCGGCAGGCGCGCATCGCCCAGCTCCAGCGTGCTCACGTCCAGCGGGTTGTGCGGCGCCACCCAGACCGCAAACAAAGAGCAAAACAGGCACACCAGCGCAATCAGCGCCGCGACGATGGCCAAGGGCGAATGGCGAAAGCTGTAGCCCACGTCGCTGTGCCACCAGCGGGCCAGAAAGTTGGAACGGGAAGCAGGGTCAGTCATCGTGTGTTGTGAATCAAGCAAGTTGCAATCTGCCAGGGCCGGGTTGCAGCAGCGCGGGCGCCCGGCGGCCTGGTTGTTGTCCGGCGCGCAGGCCGCGCCAGCCCCGGCGCTGCGTCAGTGGCCGGCCGATTTCTCCACCCGCAGCCGGGGATCGACCACGAAGTACAGCAGGTCCACGATCAGGTTGATCACGACGAAGATCAGCGCGATCAGGCACAGATAGGCGGCCATTACCGGCACGTCAGCAAAAGTCACGGCCTGGATGAACAACAGGCCCATGCCTGGCCACTGGAACACCGTCTCGGTGATGATGGCAAAGGCAATCAGGCCGCCGAGCTGCAAGCCGGTGATGGTGATCACCGGCACCAAGGTGTTCTTCAGCGCATGGCCAAAATAAATGGCGCGGTTGTGCAAACCACGGGCGCGCGCAAACTTGATGTAGTCGGTGCGCAGCACCTCCAGCATCTCGGCGCGCACCAGACGCATGATGAGCGTGAGCTGGAAAATCGCCAGCGTGATGGCCGGCAGCGTGATGTGGTGCCAGCCCTTGGCGCTGAGCAGGCCGGTGGACCACCAGCCCAGCTCGGTGACTGGGCCGCGCCCAAAGCTGGGGAACCAGCCCAGCGTCACGGAAAACACCAGGATCAGCAAGATGCCGATCAAGAACGTCGGCAACGACACGCCCAGCAGCGAAATCGTCATGAACACCTGGCTCATGAAGCTGCCGCGGCGCAGCGCCGCATAAACGCCCATGGGCACGCCCACCACCAGCGCCAGCAGGGCGGCCACCAGCGCCAGCTCCAGCGTGGCTGGGAAGCGTTCGGCAATCAACGCCGAGACTTTCACCCCCTGGCGCAAGCTCAAGCCAAAATCCCCCTGCACGGCATTGACGAGAAAATGCCAGAACTGCACGAAAAAGGGCTTGTCCAGCCCCAGATCGGCGCGCAGCGCGTTGATTTGCTCAGGCGTGGCATCCTGGCCCAGCATGGCATACACCGGGTCGCCCACATACTGAAACAGCATGAAGGCAATGAGCGCGACGGAGACCATCACCACAATGGCCTGAATCAAGCGGCGGAGAATGAAGGCAAGCATTCGAATCGAGGGGGTATGGATGTCATCGCAGCATGCGCTGCTGGCATGGCCCGCCTTCACGCGCAGGCTGCGCGCGCAGGCCAATCATGGCAATGTCAAATGGAATGCGCGTGCCAACGGCTGGCGCAAAAACAAACAGCGGCCCAAGCCAGTGCGCCCTGCCATCGCCATCGCTGTGTGCTGTGTGATGCGACAGCGGCCTGCTTCGCATTTGCAGGCCCTGGCGGAATCGACAGGCACAGGCATTGCCAACAAAACCTGACAAGGCCCCAACGCACAAGGGGCAATAGGGTAGCAGGCATCGCCGGCCAGTGCACAGCCATCGGCACCAAGCCACACGTTGCGACTGGATTGCTGGCGCTGGCGGCCCATGAACCCGGCACAAGCAAAAGCGCATGCAGGGTTTCGTTGCAGTCGCGCCCGCATCAAGCAAAACCCCGCCAGGCCAAGAAGCCCGGCGAGGTTTGCTTGATGCGCGCTCAACAGACCCTGTGAGCTTATTCAACCACCACGCGGCGCATGTCCAGGCGGTTGTCCGCACGGTGCACCACGTTGACGTTCTTCTTCATCACCCAAGGGATGATCTGATTGTGCAGCGGCAGGTGCGAGACGGTGTCGTTGGAGACCTTCAGGGCCTGGCTCAGCAGCTCGGTGCGCTTGGCCGGGTCGCCCTCTTCCTTGGCGGCGTCGATCAGGCGGTCAGCCTCGCTGTTGCTGTAGCGCCCCACGTTGTAGTTGCCATCAGCGCCCGTGGTCTTGGTGCGCACCAGCGACTGCAGAGAATACATGGCATCGAAGGGCGGCACGCCCCAGCCGAGCATGTAGATGCTGGCCTCATGGCGCTGGATCATCGGGAAGTAGGTCGCCATAGGCTGGGTGCGCAGCTTGGCCTTGACGCCAATGCGGGCCCACATGGCCGTGACGGCCTGGCAAATGGCCTCATCGCCAATGTAGCGGTTGTTCGGGCAAGCAAAATCCACCTCGAAGCCGTTGGGGTAGCCGGCTTCTTCGAGCAGCTTCTTAGCGGCGGCCACGTCGTAGGGCAGACGCTGGTCGAGCTCCTTGGTCCAGCCGTTGACCATCGGCGCCACCAACGTGCCGGCCGGCTGCCCCAGGCCACGCAGGCTGTTCTTGACGATGGTATTGATGTCGATGGCCTGGTAGAGCGCCTGGCGCACCTTGACGTCCTTCAGCGGGTTCTTGCCCTTGACGTTGGAGCCAGGCAGCTCATCGCGGTGCTGGTCCATGCCGAAGAAGATGGTGCGGTTCTCGATGCCATCGACCACTTTCAGATTGGGCGTCTTGCGCAGGCGCGGCAAATCCTGCGGCGTGGGGTCGAGCACGAAATCCACCTCACCCGAGAGCAGCGCGGCCATGCGCGTGGCGGCCGAGCCAATGGGCTGATAGATGACTTGCGTGACGTTGCCCGGCATCTCGCCCCACCAGTTGGGGTTGCGCTTGAGCACCATGCGCGTGTCGGGCTGCCAGGATTCCAGCACGTAAGGGCCGGTGCCCATGGCATTGCGGTGCGCAAAGTTTTCGTCCGTGCCCTTCATGTCCTTGGGTGCCACGGAGTTGTTCTTCTCGGCCCAGGCCTTGCTCATCATGCGCAGCTCGGTGAGCTGGCGCACCAAAATCGGGTTGACGGCCTTGAGGTGCAGATCCATGGTGTGCTCATCGACCTTTTCGGCGCGCTCAATGCTGCTGGCAAAGACCGCCAGGTTCGACGTGGGCGCCATGGCGCGTTGGATCGAGAACACGGCATCGTCGGCAGTGAACGGCGTGCCGTCAGAAAACTTGACCCCTTCGCGCAGCTTGAAGCGCACCTGCGTGGGCGAGATCTCTTCCCAGGAGACGGCCAGCATGGGCTCGACCTCGAAAGTCTCGCTGTTGTAGTAGGTCAGGCTTTCATACACCATGGCATGGATGCCATTGTTCAGCGCATTGTTTTGCGAGTGGATGTCCCAGCTTGTGACATCGCCCTGGCTGCTCCAGCGCAGGGTTTTGGCATGGGCCGCGGGCCATGCCGCCATCACGGCAAGCGCCACCGAAGCGGCCAGCATACGTTTCTTCAAAGCCATTGAAAAACTCCTGAAATTCAATCTGCAAGGAAAGTGAGAAAAGCCACTTCGGCGCTTGTGCCACTCACCGCGCCCCCAACCCAACCGCCAATGGCCAATCCGCCCCCACGCCAACCGTGGCACGGCTGCGGCATTGATCACAGGTGCAGAGTGCGCCTTCCTCATGAACAACGGCGCTGCAGCCAAGCCAATGCCCAACTGCAGCGCCGCCGGTAACAAGCGGGCGCATTATTTCATCGCAGTCGCCCATTGCAATGGCCACCCAGCGATTTTTAGGGATATTCCCGATCCCGGCAGCGCCCCCCAACCCCTTGCCAGATGCAGCGATGCGACCTGCGCACACTGCCAAAAAGCGCAGCGCCAGCCCTCCAGAGTTTGCAGCAGGCCACGCCTTGGCCAGACCGGAGAGCCAAGCAACCCAAAAAAAACGCCCCTGCTGTTGCAGGGGCGTTCAATTCAATCATCCATTGGGGCCTGAATGCTCAGGCCAACCAATTAGAAGTTGTGGCGCAGGCCGATACCGAAGTTGTTTTCGGCGCTGAAGTGCTTGCCGAAAGCAGGGCCGTTCTTGTCGGCACGGTAGTAAGCGCCGTACACGAAGGTGCGCTTGGACAGGGCGTACTTGCCTTCGACCACGAAGTCCACGCCATCGCGGGTGCCATTGCGATCTTCGGCGTACACGGCGTCAGCAGCCAGGCTGAAAGCGCCCAGCGGCAGGCTCACGCCCAGCGAGTAGCCTTCCACGCCAGGAATAACCTTGGTCGAGTTGGTGTTAGGGCCACCCATGTAGCCGCCAGCGGCCACGTCGTTGTAGTGGTAGGAAGCAGCCAGCTTCAGAGCGCCGAAGTCGTACGAAGCGCCAACGTTGGCGTTCTCGACGCGGCTATGCTTACCCCAGCCCGTGGCCACTTCAGCAGCGTTGTAGCCAGCAGCCACAGCCAGAGGGCCGTTAGCGTAGATCAGCGCCACGTCGTAGTGACCCTTAGTCTTGTCATAGCTACCCAGCTTGTAGTTGTCTTCAAACACGTAGCCCACAGCAGCCTTGAAGCCACCGAAGCTGGGGGTCACGTACTTGATCATGGCGTTGTCACGCGAACCACCGCCGTAGCCAAAGTTGTTGCCAACGGCCGAGTAGTTGGCGGTGCCAGTGATTTCGTAAGCAGCGACGGAGTCGAAGCTGGGGGTCAGCTGACGGCCAGCGCGCAGCGTACCGAAGCCACCTGCCAGGCCAACCCATGCCTGACGCTGGAAGCCGCCGGCAGAGCCGTCGGCCAGGCTCACGCCTTGCTCGAATTGGAAGTTCACCTTCAGGCCGTTGCCCAGATCCTCAACGCCACGGAAGCCGATGCGGCTAGTGCCGTTGTTGATGTTCGAATTGGCTTGTGCGCCTTGCTTCTTGTCAACATCGCCGATGGCGATGTCGGCCACGCCGTACAGGGTCACGGAAGACTGGGCCATTGCCAGGCCAGAAGCAGCGACAGCGGCCAAGGCGATCAGAGATTTTTTCATTGCGGATACTCCAAGGTTAAACATAGGGCTCCGGTACGGGGGGTCAGGGGCTGCATTTCTGCCATGGTTGAATCCCGCCGGTTCCCCGAGCCAACCTCCTGGTGGGGAAGTTAGGGCGTATTGCAACAGACGCAGCGGTGCTTGGCAAAGAGTATTTGCAATTGCCGCGGCATTCTTCCGCTTTTCGTTGCATCAAGGCAACATTGCCGGATGCCAGGCATGCCCCGCAAGGGCGGGAGGTTGCGCCCAATGGCTGACTTTTTGCTGACTTTTGTCTCCAACGCTGCGCAAACCAGCCCACTACCAGGGGCTGTTCTAGGGGCTGTTGAGATTGAGTGTTGCGGCGATGTTTTCGGTCAAAACTCCGCATCTGCTGCGTTGAAAATGCTTGCAAGGCATGCAAGCTTGCGCGCATTTTCGCCTTGCAGCTGCGGCTTTTGCCTCGAAAACCGCTTCGCAAACCAAATCT
>JAUMYI010000145.1 GCA_030528705.1 Comamonadaceae bacterium
GTGATCAGGCATTTGCGCACAAAGGGCGAGTAGGGCGAGAAGAAGATTTGCATGGCTTGGATGGTCGAGGTCGTGATGTGGGCTGGGAGTGCTTTGGCCTTCAAACGGCTGCTGGGCCAGGGTGGCCTCTGGCCATGTGCTGTGCAGCCAGCCAGCCGAAGGTCATGGCCGGCCCCAGTGTGATGCCGGCGGCGGGGTATTCGCCGCCGAACACTGAGCCGGCGTCGTTGCCAGCGGCGTACAGCCCCTGCATGGGTTGGCCCTGCGTGTCCAGCACCTGGGCATGGCTGTTGATGGCCAGCCCCAGCGCGGTGCCGATGTCGCCGGGAAAGACTTGGACGGCATAAAAAGGAGCGGTGCGCAGCGGGCCCAGGCAGGCATTGGGTTGCTGCGCCGGGTCGCCCAGGTAGCGGTTGTAGGCGTTGGCGCCTTTGCCGAACTCTGGGTCGTGGCCGGATTGGGCGTAGCCATCAAAGCGTGAGGCGCTGTCTTGCAGGGCCTGTGGTGGCAGCGCCAGCATGCGGGCCAGCTCTGCCAGGGATGGGGCTTGATACAAATAGCCTTGTGCGATGAGGTGCTGGCGCGGGCGTCCGCCGGGCCGCGCCAAGCCCAGGCCCCAGCGTTCCATGAAGTGGTGATCGCAAATCAGGTAGGCGGGGATGGCGGGCTCGGGGCTGGCATACATGGCGCGGACGAATTCGTGATAGCTCGTCGCTTCGTTGACGAAGCGCCTGCCTGCACGGTTGACGGCCATCAGGCCGGGTTTGGCGCGATCCCAGACCAGGTGCGGGTAGCGAATGACCTGGCCATCGGCTTGCCGCCACAGCGACACGGGCGCCCACAGGGCGGGCCCGGCAGCGCAACGGCCCCAGGCTGCGCCGCTGGCCAATGCCATGGTGATGCCGTCGCCCGTGTTGTGCTCCGGCGCCATGGAGTAAGGCCCGCTGGGCTTTGGGAAGTGTTGCGTGCGCAGTTCGCCATTCCAAGCAAAGCCGCCAGTGGCTAGAACGATGCCGCGGCGGGCGTTCAGTGTGATGGTTTGGTCATCACATTGCGCCAGGATGCGGTCAATGCGTGTGCCGTCTGGGCTGCGCTGCAGCTCCAGCACTTTGGTATTCAAGCGATAGTCGATCTGGTGTTTGAGAAGCATGGCAAACAGCTGCCCGGCCAGGGCATTGCCCAGCACCAGGCGCGTGCCGCGATGGTGGCCTTGCAGACGATCTCTGGCATAGCGCAGCAGCAAGGGCAGGCAGGCCTTGAATGCCGTCCAGGAGCGAGTTGCGGCCAGCAGGTTTTTGGCGTCCGCGAGGGTGACCATCATGCCGCCGAGCACCATGAACTGGGCCAGCGGGTCGCGCAGCTCGGTGAATCGGCGGCCCAGTTGCCGTGCATCGAATTCGGCAGGATCCAGTGTGCGCCCGCCCATGCCAGCGCCGGGCAGCTCTGGGTAGTAATCGGGGCAATAAGCGCGGGCCTGCAATTGCAGGCCTGCTTGTTGCAGGGCGCGCATGGCCTGGGGCGCGGCTTGTAGGAATGCTTCACGCAAGGCGGGCTCGGCAGCGCGCTGCACGACTTGATCGAGGTATTGGCGCACTGCCTGTGGGTCATCGGGGTGGCCGGCCTGGGCGCTGTGGTCGCTCAGCGGCGCCCAGATGGCGCCGCCCGACAAAGCGGTGCTGCCGCCCATTTGGTGGTGTTTTTCCAGCAGCAGCACCGACAGCCCATGCCGCTTGGCGGCAATGGCCGCAGCCATGCCGCCCGCGCCCGAGCCGACGACGATGACGTCCCAGTCGTGTGCTGAAGCGGCGGCGCTGAGGCTGTGGGGGGCGGGCATGTCCGCTGCTCACAGGCCGTAGCTGGTGGGGTCGATTTGCTGGTACAGGTTGTCGCTCAGCACCTTGTGCACGGCTTGGGCGCTGCTTCGGTCGATGCCTTGCAGCAGCCGCTTCCATTTCTGCTCTGCACTCAAGTAGTCCTGGATCAGCGCCGTAGGGTCTGCAACCTTGCGCTCCTGCATGGCCCGCTGTGGCAAATTCTTGGCCAGATCGCGCTTGAATTGCGCCAGCTTTTCGGTAAGGGCCGCAGACGGCTCGACCATGTCCAGGCCGCGCTCGCGCGCGCCCTTCAGCGCAATTTCCACTTCGTTGTGGTAGCCCACCTGGGAGCGCGCAATGCCCCAGGCCATGGTGTCGATCAAAATGCGCCGCTGCTCGTCGCTGTAGGACTTCCAGTCCTTGGTGTTGAAGACGTAGTTGGCGCCAACCACGACGCCCATGGGCAGGCGCGTGACGGTTTTGGCGACTTCCCAGAACCTGTAGCTCGTGCCCAGGTTGGATGGGGCGCTCATCGTGCAATCGATGGAGCCGCGCTCCAGGCCTGTGTAGATGTCGGACGAAGGCACGGACACCGGGATTGCGCCCAGCGCCTTGATCCAGGCGTTTTGCGCGCCGCCTGCGGTGCGGATTTTCAGCCCCTGGGCATCGTTGACGTCGCGGATGGTCTTGCGGCTGCACAGCAGGTTGTAGACGGGGGTGGAGTAGCCGCCGAGAAACAGCCCGCCGTTCTTGCGCCATTCGGCCTGCAATGCCGCGTTCTTGAGGTTGAGCTCGGTGTAGGCAAAGGCTGCGGCCATGTCGTCGTCGGAGACGAACACCAAGTCGTTGAGGACGTTGTTGAGCGGAAATTCCGAGGGCGTGTAGGGCGGGTAGACGATGCCCACGGCGGCCACGCCATCGCGCACGCCCTGCATGGTCGTGCGCGCAGGCACCAGCGAGCCTGATGAATGCACTTCGATCTTCAGGCGCTCGCCCGATGCCTTGGCGACGTCCTGCGCCCACTTCTGGTAGTTCTCCCGATTGAGCACATGGCTGGTGGCCATCCAGTTGGTGGCGGTGATGCTTTGAACCTGTTGTGCATGGCCGCTGGCGGTGGCCCAGAAGGCCATGGCCAATGTCAGCAAGAAGCGATGAGCGGTGCGTGATGGTGATGGCATGGGCGTTCTCCCAAGGTGGTTGGCAAAGTCAAGCCGCAGCGCCCAGGCTGGCGGGCAGCCACAGTGCAATCTGCGGGAAGGCGATGAGCAGGCCCAGCGTGCACAAATCCACAAGAACGAAGCCGCCAACGCCGCGGAAAATCGTGCCCAGCGGCACGCGCTGGCCCAGGGCGCTCTTGATGACGTAGACATTCATGCCCACAGGCGGGGTGCACAGGCTGATTTCCAGCAATTTGATGACCAGGATGCCAAACCAGACCATGTGCACGTCCGCAGCTTCCAGCAGTGGCAGCAGCAAGGGGATGGTCAGCAGCATCAATGAAATGCCTTCCAGCACCGTGCCCAGCAGCAGATAGACCAGGCTGATGGCCAAAATCATGGCCAGCGTGCTGTCCGTCATGGACAGCATCCATTGCGCCATGGCGCCGGGCAATTGGCTAAAGGACATGAAGCGCGAGAAGATGGCCGCGCCGACCACGATGATGAAAATCGATGCCGTGCCCTCGGCCGTATCGCGCAGCGCCTGCCGCATCACATGCCAGTGCAGGGCCCGCTTGAGCGCGGCAATCGCGCAGGCCAGTGCGGCGCCGATGGCGCCCGCTTCAGTGGCGGTGAACAAGCCGCTGAAGATGCCGCCGAGCACGCCCAGAATGAGCACGGGCAAGGGCCAAACGTCCAGCAGCGCCTGGCGCTTGGCCGCGGCGTCGTAGCGCGTTGGATCCGGCGGTGCCAGGGACGGATTGCGCAGCACGCGCAGCGTCACGTAGGCAATGAACATGCACGCCGTGAGCAGGCCGGGCACCACGCCCGCCATGAACATCTGCGAAATCGAGACGTCTGCCAGGATGCCGTAGACGATCATCAGCACGCTGGGCGGAATCATCGAGCCCAGTGTGCCAGCGGCTGCCACGGTGCCTGTGGCCAGCGCCGGGTCGTATCGGGCGTTGAGCATTTCCGGCACGGAAATGCGCGAGAAGGCCGCTGCAGTGGCCACGCTCGACCCCGCAGCAGAGGAGAACAGCGCGCTGGCAATCACCGTGGAGGAGGCCATGGCGCCAGGCACCCTGCCAAAGAAGATGCGCGTGGCGGCAAACAGGCCCTGGGTCAGGCCGGCTGCGGTGGCGACGTAGCCCATCAGCAAAAACATGGGCACGGCCGAGAGGTTCCAGTCCCCAATGATTTCGTAGGGGATGGCTTTGGAGATGCCGATGGCGGCATTCCAGGAGGTCAAGGCCGCAATGCCGCACACGCCCACCGCGCCCATGGCCACACCAATAGGCACCCGGGCAAATACCAGCAGCAGCGTCACTGCGACACCCATCAGGCCAACGGTGGAGCGTTCTAAGTCCATAGGGGCCTCACTGCGCAGCTTTGGGGCCAAGGGGCGGCTGGCTGGCGCCGGCTTGGCTGCCAGGGCTTGGGCGCAGTTGTTGCACCAAGCGCAGCAGCAGCGCCAAGGTGGCCGCGCCCATGCCGATGGGGATGAGAAAACGGCTGGGCCAGATGACGATGCGCCACAGGCCATCGACGTACTCTTGCACCTGCCAGGCTTCTTGCGCCAAGCCAATGCCCAGCCAAGTCAGAAAGGCGAAGAACGCCAGCGAAATCACACTGGCGATGAGGTCCAAGGGCTTTTGCCAGCGCAGAGGCAAGCGGTCGTACAGCATCTCCACGACGATGGAGCGCCTGTTGAGCTCAATGCAGGCCAGCGGCAAAAAAACCACCGAGATCATGTAGTAAGCGGCCACGACTTCGGCGGTGCCGGGAACAGGACGCTTGTAAAGATATTTGCCGGCGACATCCAGCGTGACGTGCAGCATCATCAGCATGAGCGCCAGGCCGGACAGGGCCATGAGCAGCCTGGCCAGGCAGTGAATCAGCTTGTTCATCGTCATTGCATCCTGTAGCCGCCGTTGACGTCGATGACGCTGCCGGTGAGGTAGCCGGCCTCTTCCGATACCAGATAGGCAGCGGCGGCGGCCACGTCCTCGACGCTGCCGATGCGGCCCAGGGGGATGCTGCTGGCGGCCCGGTCAAGATCGCCGCTGCTGGCGATGGTGCTGCGCAGCATGTCGGTGTCGATCAGGCCGGGGGCGATGCAATTGGCGGTAATGCCCAGGTGGGCGACTTCGCGGGCATAGGCCTTGGCGTAGCCCATCAGCCCAGCCTTGGCAGCAATGTATGCCGCGCTGGAGCGGTAGCCGCCAAGCTGGGCGGCGACAGAGCCCAGAAAGACGACCCTGCCGTGCGCGCTGGGCAGGGCGCTGAAGTGGCGCAAGAATGCCCGGCTGCACAGAAATGCCCCGCGTGTGTTCACGGCAAAGGAGCGTTCCCAATCTTGCAGCTCAAGGGCTTCAATGAGAGGCCTTTGCCCATTGGGCAAGATGAGCAGGCCGGCCGCACAGACCAGCCCGCTGATACGGCCTTGCTGCCTTTGCACGGCGTCGAACAAGCCGCTGACGCTGGCTTCATCGCTGACATCCACGTGGTAAGCCGCATGGCCGACGCCCAGCGATTGGGCGGTACGGATGGCGTTGTCTGTGTCAATGTCGGCGATGGCCAGGCGATAGCCTTGTTGCGCCAGCAGCGCACCAATGGCGGCGCCAATGCCTTTGGCGCCTCCTGCAACAATCAAAAGACGAGACATGTTCATGCGATGGCACTGGGCTGGCATGGGGTTTTCAATGGCCCGTTTGCCGGGTTTTAGAGCGTGTTATGCACTTTTCGCCCCCCGCGCTGGCCCCAACACCGTGTGATCGCAAGGCGGCGCGCGCTGCCAAGGCTGGCTGCCTTGGCAAGCGAGCCAACGCGGCGAGTGCATGGTTTTGGGGCCAGCCCGAAGGGAGAAGCGCCCCGG
>JAUMYI010000146.1 GCA_030528705.1 Comamonadaceae bacterium
CCTACAGAGCCTGCGCGCGCAGGCCGTGAGGCAAGGGCAACGCCGAGAATTTGTTCAGGCTCTCGGCGCGTTGGGAGCTTGCGCAGGCACTCAGCCCATTTGCGTTTGCAGGTAGTTGGGCAGGCCGATTTTTTCGATCAGCGCCAGCTGCTGCTCCAGCCAGTAGGCGTGGTCTTCCTCGGTATCGCGCAGTTGCTTGAGCAGCATGTCGCGCGAGACGTAATCGCCTTGCTCCTCGCACAGCTGCATGGCCGCGCGCAGCCGGTCGCGCACCTCCAGCTCCGTGTCCAGGTCTTTTTGCAGCATTTCAGGCACGGTGTCGCCAGGGGTGAACTGCAGCGGGCGCATGTCGGGCTTGCCCTCCAGCATGAAGATGCGGCGCATGATGTCGTCGGCGTGCTGGGTTTCCTCTTCCATTTCGTGGTTCAGACGCTCATAGAGCTTTTTCAGCCCCAGATCCTCATAGCGGCGCGAGTGGTAGAAATACTGATCGCGCGCAGCGAGCTCGCCGCGCAGCAATTGCACCAGGGTGTCGATGACTTTGGGGTTGCCTTGCATGGGAATTCCTTGAGAAAAGTGTGAAGAAAGCGCCAAGGCCACAGTGCGAAGGCGCCATGGCTTGTTGGGTATTCAAAAGGCGCGTTGAGTGCCTTGTCGTCTTATGGCGTAGCCTGAATTGGAGCGCAGTATCGGCCCTTGTGCAGGGCCTGTGAAGACAAGCCCCCAGCCTGGCGGTTTGCATACGGATAGGTATGCAAAAGCGCGTGAGATGCGTTCTTGTTCGGGCCTTTTGCCAGGGCTGCATGTGCTGCCGTTTTGCCGCGCCGATGCGGCCTTTGGGGGCTGGCAACCTCCCTATAATTTTCTCTTTTTCAGGCGCAGATGGCGCCATCGCCGCCGGGCTTTTTGCAATGACTCGCAACGACCAAGATTTGACCTTGATCTCCCAGGACATGGAAGCCGTGGATGCAGTGATCGCCGCACGGCTGAGCACCAATGTTGCACTCATCGGCCAAGTGGCGCATTACATCATTTCTGCTGGCGGCAAGCGCCTGCGCCCGGTCATGCTGCTGCTGGTGGCCAAGGCCCTGGGCTACCAAGGCCAGCAGCACCACGAGATGGCGGCGGTGATGGAGTTCATCCACACCGCCACTTTGCTGCACGACGACGTGGTCGATGAGTCGACCATGCGGCGCGGCCGCCCCACCGCCAACCAGAGCTTTGGCAACCCCGCCAGCGTGCTGGTGGGCGATTTTCTGCACTCGCGCGCTTTCGAGATGATGGTGGCCACGGGCAATATCCGCGTCATGCAGGTCGTGGCTGCGGCCACCAACATCATTGCCGAGGGCGAGGTGCAGCAGCTCATCAACATGCACGATGCCTCGCTGGACGAAGCCGGCTATTTGCAGGTGATCCGCTCCAAGACCGCCAAGCTGTTCGAGGCCAGCACCCAGGTGGGCGCCATCCTGGCCGGCGCCGATGCGGCGCTGGAGCAGGCCGCCGCGGTGTACGGGCAGGCGCTGGGCACGGCCTTCCAGATCATCGACGACGTGCTGGACTACGACGGCAGCGCCCAGGAAATGGGCAAGAACGTGGGCGACGACCTGCGCGAGGGCAAGGCCACGCTGCCGCTGATCGTGGCCATGCAGCGCGGCGATGCGCAGCAGGCGCGCACCGTGCGCGAAGCCATCGAGCAAGGCTCGGTCGCGCAACTCGAAGAAGTGATCGCCATCGTGCGCGGCACCGGGGCCTTGCAGGCGGCGCGCGACTGCGCCCAGGCCGAGGCGCAGCGCGCCCTGCAGGCCCTGGCGGCCTTCCCGGACAACGCCTGCACCGCCGCCTTGAAGGCCCTGCCGCAGCGCCTGCAGGCGCGCCGCCACTGAACCTGAACCTGAACCGACACCCTCAGCCAGGAGCGCAGAGCATGCAGCTCTACAACTACTTCTACAGCTCGACCTCGTACCGGGTGCGCATTGCGCTGGCGCTCAAACAGTTGCCGTTTGATTACCTGCCCATCAATCTGCGCACGCTGCAGCAGCGCACGCCCGAATACCTGGCGCGCAACCCGGCCGGTGGCGTGCCGCTGCTGATTGACGACGAGGGCTTTGCGCTGACGCAGTCGCTGGCCATCCTTGACTACCTGGAGCAGCGCCACCCTCAGCCGGCCCTGCTGCCGGCCCAGCCGCGCCAGAGGGCGCGCGTGCTGGAGCTGTGCCAGGCCATTGCCTGCGACATCCACCCGCTGAACAACCAGCGCGTGCTGCGCTATCTGCAACAAGAGTTGGGGCTGGACGAGGCGCGCAAGAACGCCTGGTACGCGCACTGGATCGCCCAAGGGTTGCAGGTGGTTGAGCACCTGCTGGCGCAACTGCGCAGCCAGGGCCATGCCGGCCCTTATTGCCTGGGGGCGCAGCCCAGTTGGGCCGATTGCTGCCTGGTGCCGCAGGTGGCCAATGCGCTGCGCATGCAGTGCCAGACCGAGCCCTACCCATTGACCATGGCGGTGTATCGGCACTGCTTGGCGCAAACGGCCTTCCAGCAAGCTGCGCCCATGGCCCAGCCCGACGCGCCTGCGCAGGCCTGAGTGCCTGTTCAAAATCTCGGCACCACCCCACCGCTGCAGGGGGGGAGGAAACAGGCTCTCGGCTCGGCACCGCAGCGCCTGCCGCCAGAGGAGGGCGGGGCGCATCTCTATCTACAATGGCCGTTTCTTTTCTTCAGATAGGAGACGGGCATGCCATTCATCGGGCTGGGGCTGCATTTGCTGGTGGCGTTGTTTTTTGCCGTGCACGCAGTGCGCACGCGCCAGCAGAGCTACTGGCTGTTCATCCTGTTCTCATTCCCGCTGCTGGGCAGCGTGGCTTATTTCTTCAGCATCTACCTGCCCGGCAACCAGCGCATGCAACGCCAGGGGCGCAAGCTGATGGCCGCGGCCGGGCAAGTGCTGGACCCAGGCCGCGAGCTGCGCGAGGCGCGCCAGGCCTGGGAGTACACGCCCACCGCGCAAAACCGCATGCGCCTGGCTGCGGCCCTGCTGGCCGCTGGCCAGGCCGAAGAAGCGGCCAGCGAATATGCGCAATGCCTCAGCGGCCCCTTTGCCAACGATGCCGACATCCGCCTGGGCGCGGCGCGGGCCTTTGCGCTGACTGGGCAGCCGGCGCGCGCCCTGGAGCATCTGCAATTTCTGCAGCGTGAGCAGCCAGGCTTTCGCCCTGAGGAGGTGGGCATCTTGCAGGCGCAGACGCTGGCGGCCAGCGGCGATGTGCCTGCGGCCTATGAGCTGTTCGAGCAGCTGGCGCAGCGCCACGGCGGCTTTCATGTGCATGCCGAATACGCCATCGTCGCGGCCCGGCAGGGCGACCGGGCCAGGGCCGAGCGCCTCAGGCCCCTCATCGAGCAGGCCACCTCCCAATGGCAAAGGGCGCAGCGCGAACTCAATGCCGACACCATGCAGCGCCTCAATGCGGCCTATCGCAGCCTGGAGCAGCCGCCGGCTCAGGGCTGAGGAGGCACTATTTTTTTACAGGGCGCGCTCGCGCCCTTTGCCTTTGATATGCAACCCCGTCCCTTGGGATGCAGTGCCGAGCCGGCCAGGCAAGCCATGCGGACACCACACACACTGAACCCAACCATGAACTTCTGGAGCGATGGCCTGCAGGCGCTGGAGCCTTACATCCCTGGCGAGCAGCCGCAGGTGGCCGATCTCGTCAAGCTCAACACCAATGAAAACCCCTACGGCCCCTCGCCCCAGGTGGTTTCCGCCATCGCGCAGGCTGCCCAGCAGGGCATGCAGCTCTACCCCGACCCCTTGTCTTTGCGCCTGCGTCAGGCCATTGCCCAGCACCACGCCAGCGCCGGCATCGACGCTGCGCAGGTCTTTGTCGGCAACGGCTCGGACGAGGTGCTGGGCCACGCCTTCCGGGCCTTGTTCGTGCGCGCTGGCCGCAAACTACTGATGCCCGACATCAGCTACAGCTTCTACAAGGTCTATTGCCAGTTGCACGGCATTGAAATGCAGCAAGTGCCCCTGCGCCAGGACTGGCGCATCGCCGTCGAGGACTACCTGGCCATCGACCCGGCCAGCTGCGCTGGCGTGGTGCTGGCCAACCCCAATGCGCCCACTGGCATGGCCTTGCCGCTGCAGGACATCGAACGCCTGGCGGCGCATTTCACGCAATCGGCCGTGCTGATCGACGAGGCCTATGTGGACTTTGGCGCGCAATCGACCGTGCAATTGGTGGCGCGCTATCCCAATTTGCTGGTGGTGCACACCTTGTCCAAATCCTGGGCGCTGGCGGGCCTGCGGGTGGGCTTTGCCATGGCCCAGGCGCCGCTGATTGAGGCGCTGGTGCGCGTCAAGGACAGCTTCAACTCCTACCCGCTGGGGCGTCTGGCCCAGGCCGGGGCCCAGGCGGCGCTGCAGGACTGGCGCTACTACCAGGACTGCACGGCCCGCATCGTCGCCACGCGCCAGGCCCTGGCACAGGCCCTGCAGCAGCGCGGCTTCGAGGTTCTGCCCTCGTGCGCCAATTTTCTCTTTGTGCGCCACCCGCAGCATGCGGGCGCACGGCTCTACGCCGGGCTGCGCGAGCGCCAGGTGCTGGTGCGCCACTTCGACAAGCCCCGCCTGCGCGAGCACCTGCGCATCAGCATTGGCACGCCGCAGCAAAGCCAGGCCTTGCTGGCCGCGCTGGACGCCTTGCTGTAGCGCAAGCAGGGCACACCCCTCCACAGCGCAACGGCCGCCGGGAGGCGGGCGCGTCGGCTGGCCGGGCGCGTTGTGCCATGTGCCGCCTCTGGCATAGGAAACGTTCTTAATCTCACGTGCAACAAAACCGCGCGCAAGGGGGCTTGCATTGCCAGGCCCGGCGCGGCTTGGAACAATGGCGCCCGTTGCATGCAGGCCCGACGGCCTGTGTGCCTCTGGCGAAGCGGCCTTGGCGGCCACAGCCCGCCAGTTTTCACGGACACAAACAGGAACCCCCGATGACCGGCGATCCCCAAGTCATGCGCCACCTGCAGGCGCAACTCAAAATCTTGCTGACCAACATCAACCAGACCTTCGTGCACTACCGCATGCTGCAGCACTGGGGCTTTGGCGTGTTGGGCAAGACGGAGTACAAGGCCTCGATCAAGGCCATGAAGCAGTCCGACGAGTTGATGGCGCGCATCTTCTTGCTCGACGGCCTGCCCAACCTGCAGGATCTGGGCAAGCTGCGCATCGGCGAGGACGTGGCCGAGCTGCTGCAATGCGATCTGGCCCTGGAGCTTGAATCACAGGCCGCGCTCCAGGCCGGCATCGCGCACTGCGAGCAGGTGGCCGATTTCGTCTCGCGCGATCTGCTGCAGGGCATGCTCGACGAGGTGGAAGAGCGCATCGACTTTCTGGAAACCCAGCAGTCGCTGATCGAACAAGCTGGCCTGCCCAACTACCTGCAGTCGCAAATGGAGGATGCAGGGCATTGAGCCGCTGGCCTGCCCTGGGCCTTGGCAGGGGCAGGCGGGCAAAGCACAACAAGGGTCGACCCACGATCGCAATCCAAGAAAAAAACTCCAAAAATCATTGCCTGGGCCATCGCTGCGATGGCCCATTTTTTTGCCCTCGGTGGCGGGCTGGCTTCATCACACGCTCTCAGCCGGGCAAGGGCGTCGTCTGGACCAGCAGCGCCCGCATGCCGTCCTCGTCCAGCACGGGCACGCCCAAGGACTGGGCTTTTTCCA
>JAUMYI010000147.1 GCA_030528705.1 Comamonadaceae bacterium
CACTGAAGGAGCGCGTCCGACCATGAGCCTGCACCATGCCCACTGGCCCAAGAACATGCCCCAGCAGATTCCGCTGCCTGCCACCTCAGTCTGGCACAACCTGGCCGTGAGCGCACAGCGCTTTCCGCACAAGCCTGCGCTGGTTTTTTTCGGCACCCAGACCAGCTATGCCGAGCTGGCCGCGCAGGTCGAGCGCCTGGCGGCCTTCTTGCACAGCCTGGGCGTGCGGCAGGGCGATCGCGTCATCGTGCTGATGCAGAACTGCCCGCAGCTGGTGGCGGCGCACTATGCGGTGCTGCGCGCCAATGCGGTGGTGGTGCCGGTCAACCCGATGAATCTGGCCCAGGAGCTGCAGCACTACATCGCCGACTCGGGCGCGCGCGTGGCGCTGGTCACCGGGGATTTGGCGCCGCAACTGGCCCAGGCCAGTGATGCCTTGGCGCCGCCGCAGCGCCTGCAGCATTTGATCGTGACGCAGTTCACCGACGCCTTCGAGGCCAATGTGCAGGGCGACGATGCGCCACCGCCTGCCTGGCGCGATTGGCTGTGCACGCATTACCCAGCGCCGCGCGCGCAAGGCGTGCAGGTGCACCGCTACCTCGACGCCCTGGCCTGCGAGGCCACGCCGCCTGCACACTGCGCCACGGCGCAGGACTTGGCCGTGCTGCCCTACACCAGCGGCACCACGGGGCTGCCCAAGGGCTGCATGCACCTGCACCGCAGCATCAACTACAACATCATGGCAGCGGCCCTGTGGGGGCGGCAAAGCATGGCCTCGGTGACTTTGTCGGTGGTGCCGATGTTCCACATCACGGGCATGGTGGTGGTCATGCACGGCGGCGTTTACCTGGGTGCCACGCAGATTCTGATGCCGCGCTGGGATCGGGAGCTGGCCGGGCGGTTGATTTCCAAGTGGCGCGTCAACAGCTGGACCAACATCCCCACCATGGTGATCGACCTGATGGCCAGCCCCAATTTTGCGCAGTTCGATCTCAGCAGCTTGGAGCACATCGGCGGGGGCGGCGCGGCCATGCCGCAGGCCGTGGCCCAGCGGTTGTACGAGCAGTTCGGGCTGCGCTACATCGAAGGCTATGGCCTGACCGAGACGGCTGCGCCCTCGCACAGCAACCCGATGGAGCATCCCAAGCTGCAGTGCCTGGGCATCCCCTTCATTGGCGTGCAGGCGCGTGTGGTGGATCCGCAAACGCTGCAAACCCTGCCGCCAGGCGAGCAGGGCGAGATTTTGGTCAGCGGGCCACAGGTTTTTGAAGGCTATTGGCAGCAGCCCGAGGCCACGCAGCAGGCCTTCGTCACACTCGACGGGCAGCGATTTTTCCGCACCGGTGACTTGGGCCATGTGGATGAAGACGGCTACTTTTTCCTCACCGATCGCCTCAAGCGCATGATCAACGCCTCGGGCTTCAAGGTCTGGCCGGCGGAGGTCGAGTCGCTGATGTACCGCCATCCAGCCATCCAGGAAGCCTGCATCATTGCCGCGCGCGACGAGTACCGCGGCGAGACCGTCAAGGCCGTGGTCGTGCTGCGCGCCGATCATGCCCAGACTTCGGCCCAGGACATCCTGGCCTGGTGCCGCGAGCACATGGCGGTCTACAAAGTGCCGCGCCTGATCGAATTCGTGCCAGCCCTGCCCAAGAGCGGCAGCGGCAAGGTGATGTGGCGTGTGCTGCAGGAGCAGGAGCTGAGCCAGGCGGGGCAAACATCCTGATGCGCCGCGCCGGCCCGGGGCAAGCGGGTGTTGCAAGGCCCAGGGCGCTGCTGGCATAGTTGCGGCGCTCGCATTCCCCGTAATGCCCCATTTTGTTTGAGGAGAGCCCGTCATGCCCCTGCGCCACTACCCTGGCATTTCCACTTCCCCCTCTCAGGCCCGGCGCGGCCCCCGCTGGGCGACGCAGTGCGCATGGGCCGCTGGCGCGCTGTTGGCGTGTGTGCTCACGCACAATGCCCATGCCTGGGGCATTGGCAGCTACTACCAGGATCACTGGATCGCCCAGGACATGCTGCGGCGCACTTACGAAAACCACAACCGCACCTTCAGCCAGAGCAGCAGCCGCAAAGCGAAGCAGAGCAAAGCCCAGAAGCCGGCCAGCAACCCCAAGGCCTATCAATACAGCTTCTCGCAGGCCGTCAGCGATCAGGTGGCCAGCGAGTTCATCGAGCAGTTGTTGGCAGACACCCGCAAGCGCGGCGCGCTGAGTGCGGCCAGGGAGCAAAAAATCCGCGCCATGGCCGGCTGGAACTTCGTGCCCACCGTGCGCGGGCAACTGCACAAACAAGCCGGCTCGCCAAAGAAAGACAACGTGGCCCAGGCCATCGCCTTTTGGCTGCTGATCAACTACGGCACCATCCACAAGGCCCAGAACACCGACATGGTCACCGGCCCGCTGGTGCAGCAGTTCGAGGTCGCTCTGAGCAAAGACCCAAGCATGCTCAGCATGAGCGATGCCGACAAACAGCGCATGGCCGAAAGCCTGCTGTGGCAATCGCTGGTGCAAATCGTCGCGCAGGAGGAGGCGGGCGAGGACCCCGCCCGCCTGCAGGCCGCGGCCGATCAGGCCCGCGCCAATTTGCGCAGCGTGGGCATCGACCCTGACAGCTTGCACATGACCAAGCAGGGCTTGGCGCTGAGCCATTGAGCAGGCCCTGAAGGCCCTGATTGGCAGCCCGCGCGGCCGGCACGCACCGGCAAGCCGGTGCTGCGCGGCGCCGCCTCCCATCCGTTCACACTGCATGCGTCTGCGCCCATTTCCCCGTCGCATTCCGGCTGCCAGCCGCCGCCTGGCGCCGCGCAGGCTGCTGCCCTGGCCCTTGCGCCTGCTGTTGCTGGCGGCCTTGCTGGCATTGCTTTATGGCGGGCTGCGCTGGGGCCAGGAGTTGCTGGCGCGCTGGCGCGAACAGGCCGTGGCGCAGCAGCAATTGCAGCGCCTGCGCCAGGACATGCAGGCACTGCAGCGCCAGTTGCAAAGCCAGGCCCAGGCCACACAGGCCGCAGTTGGCTCGGCGCTGGCTGGGCAGCCGGGCGATGGCGCGGCAGCGCCGTCCACCCAAGAAGACGTGGGCAGCCAAGCACTGCCCGATGCGCTGCGCCTGGCCAGCGAAGCCACCATCGCCCAACTGCAGCAGCGCATTGAGCAGCTGCAGGCAGAAAACCAGCGCCTGCGCGATGACCTGGGCTTTTACGAAAACCTGCTGCCCGCCGGAGAGGGCGGGGCCTTGAGCATCCGCAGTCTGGATGCGCAGCGCAGCGGCGATGGGCAGCAGCTGCACTGGCAGATTCTGCTGATGCAACCACGCCGTGATGCTGTGCCATTCAATGGCCAATTGCACTGGCAGATCGACGCACAGCAGGGCGGCAAGCCCTGGAAACTGCCGCCCGCCCAGCGCCAGCAAGCGTTGCAGTTTGGCCGCTACCAGCGCCTGGAGGGGCACTGGCAATTACCCTCTGACGTACAGGTGCGCAGCGTCACCGCCATCGTGCGCGAGGGCGGGCAGGAGCGCGCGCGGCAAACGCTGCGGCTGGGCCAGGCCCAGGCCGCGAAAGTGCAGGCGCGGCCCGGGCCTTGAGATTGTTAGAGCGTTCCGTAGTACCCTTGCGGCTTTCGGGGCCTGTGTTGCGGCGATGGCTGTGTTTTGCGCCTTGCAGCCCATCCCACATCGCTTCTTGCCCACTCGCACCAAGATTTTGAACAGGCTCTGAAAGTCATCGATGTTTTCCAAAAGCAAGCAACCTCCCATCCGCAGCCTGATCGCCGAAGGCTGCCATGTGCATGGCGACATCAGCTTTGCCGATGGCATCCGCATTGACGGCACGGTCGAGGGCACGCTCTCGGGCGATGAGGCCAAGTCCAAGAAAGGCACGCTGGTGTTCGTCTCCGAGCACGGGCGGGTCAGTGGCGGCATCCAGGCCGACACCATCATCGTCAATGGCGTGGTCGAAGGCCCGTTGCATGCGGCGCTGATGCTGGATTTGCAGCCCAAGGCGCGCGTCAATGGCGATGTCAGCTACCGGCAGCTTGAAATGCACCAAGGCGCCCTGATCTCCGGGCGCATGCAGCCCATTTTGTCGCCCGCGGTCTCCGCTGCCGAGGAGCGCGGCGCAGCCGCACAGGCCGCGCCGCCTGGCACGCCCGAAGCGGCCAGAGCCGCAGCCGGTGCAGTAGCGGCCCGCACACCGCAGCAGCAGCAAGCGCCTGCGCAGCGCGCCCCCGACGCGTCGCCCCTGGCGGCGCAAGACAACCCGCTGCAGGCGCTGGACGCGCTCGATGCCGCGCGCCGCAATGCCGCCGCAGCAAAGACCAGCCCGGCAGCGCAGCCATCCAAATTGGCCTAGCATCGCCTGCCGCACTGCCCACCATCCGCATCCGACTGGAGAAATACGATGAACACCGCCGTTGAAAACACCACCAATTCCGAGGCCACGCCCATGCCTGCCCCGATCCACTTCACGGATGCCGCGGCCGCCAAGGTGGCCGATCTGATCGCTGAGGAAGGCAATCCGGATCTGAAGCTGCGCGTCTTCGTGCAGGGCGGTGGCTGCTCGGGCTTTCAGTATGGTTTCACCTTCGACGAGATCACCAACGAGGACGATACGACCATGACCAAGAACGGCGTGTCGCTGCTGATCGACGCCATGAGCTACCAGTACCTGTTGGGCGCGGAGATCGACTACAAGGAAGACCTGCAAGGGGCGCAGTTCGTCATCAAGAACCCCAATGCCACCACTACCTGTGGCTGCGGCTCCAGCTTCTCGGTCTGAATTGCCAGCCCCCTGAGCGGCCTGCCTGCCTGCAGGCCGGTTGTGCAGCACAGTGAGAAAAGCCCCGACAGACCGCGTGGTCTGCGGGGCTTTTTGCATGGCTGTGCGCGCCCCGCAGAGGGCGCGTTGCCTCAGCCGCGCTTGAGCAATACCTTGAGAGCGGCTTGCAATCGCTTGCTGCTGTGCGCATCGGCGGCGCTGGCCAGGACGTTGCGCACGTCCTCGGGCCAGGTCTGCTCGGGGCCAGCGGCATGGCGCTGGGTGAGCAACTGCAACTGCAGCGCGCGGCGCTGGCCCAGGTGCTCGGCCGGTGTGGGCACGTCGGCGGCCACTTCCAGGCGCAACAGGGCTTGGGCCTGGGCCTCGGGGCTGGCGCTGACGGCTTGGCCGATTTGCTGCTTCCACTCGTTGTATTGGCTGGCCGGCAGCTGCTTGCCCAGCTGGGCGTGCGCGGGCATGGCCTGGACGTCGCGCTGGCTCCAGGCCTGCAGCAGTTGTGTGAGGGTTTCACCATGGGCCTGCGCGGCCAGCTTGCGCAGCGCGGCCTGGGCATTGTCCAGCGCCTGACGCTGAGCGCGGAAGGCGGCATCGCCCAGGCGTGGCGCTGCAGCGGGGCGTTCGCGGCGCTCATGGCGCTCATGGCGCTCGCGGCGGGCATCTGGGCGTGCGCCGGGCCTGGCGTTGCGCGTTGCGGCTTGTGCGGTGCTGGCGGGCTGGGCGCCCGGGCGGTCGTCACCGCGCACGGCAATGACGGGCTTGGCCGGCGCAGCGGCAGGGGCGCTGGGCGCAGGCGTGGCCGCCTCGTCGCTGGCCGATGGGGCCGCGTCGGACTGGGCTGCATCGGCCTGAGCCTGTGGCGCAGGCTCTGCCCCGGCAGCGTCGCTGGGCTCGGCTTCGGGCATGGCGCTGGCGCTTTGCGCGGCTTCGGTGGCGGCGGGCG
>JAUMYI010000148.1 GCA_030528705.1 Comamonadaceae bacterium
TGGTCAACCTCGGCTGCGCCACCGGCCACCCCAGCTACGTGATGAGCAGCAGCTTCGCCAACCAGACGCTGGCGCAGATCGAACTGTTCACCAAGCCCGAGCAATACCAGGCTGGCCAAGTCTATGTGCTGCCCAAGATCCTGGACGAGCACGTCGCGCGCCTGCAATTGTCCAAGCTCGGCGCGGAACTCACCGTGCTGAGCGATGCGCAAGCGGCCTACATCGGCGTGAAAAAGGAAGGACCGTACAAACCCGACACCTACCGCTATTGAGCCGCAGCCTGGCCCGCTGCAGCGCCCTTTGCCCGACGATGAGAGGCGGGGCGCTGCGCGCAGCCAGCGACGGCTCGCACTGCCTGGCGCCCCACGCCCAGCGCGCGGGGCTTTTTGCCACGATCGAGGAGGACCCTGCCCATGCTGCCCCTGTTGATGACCTGGCTGCTCAGCGCGCTGTCGCTGATGCTGGTGGCCTACATGCTGCCCGGCGTGCAGATCACCAATTTCAAGAACGCCCTGCTGGCGGCCGTGATCCTGGGCCTGATCAACTCCCTGCTGCGCCCCGTGCTGCTGGTGCTGACCTTTCCCATCACGGTGCTCACGCTGGGCCTGTTCGTGCTGGTGCTCAACGGCCTGATGTTCTGGCTGGCCAGCAGCTTCATGCGCGGCTTTCAGGTTTCGGGCTTCTGGTCGGGGGTGTTCGGCGCCCTGCTCTACAGCCTGATCAACTGGGGCCTGAACAGTTGGCGTGCGGGCAGCTGAGCTGCCCCGCCCTGCCTGCCCCCCTGGCGCTGAGACGATGCGTGCCGATCAACTGCTGGTGCACAGCGGCCTGGCGCAAACGCGCTCGCAGGCGCAGCGGCTGATTGCCGCTGGCGTGCAGTGGCGCTTGCCGGGCGGCCCCTGGCAGCCAGTGCGCAAGAACGGCGATGAACTGCCTGCCACAGCCCAGTTGCAACTGCTCGATGCCGCCGAGGCGCGCTACGTCTCGCGCGGCGGCCTCAAGCTCGAAGGCGCGCTGCGTGCGCTGGGCTGGGGCGTGCAGGGCTGGCGCTGCCTGGACATCGGCCAGTCCACCGGCGGTTTTACCGACTGCCTGCTGCAGCACGGCGCAGCGCAGGTGGTGGGCGTTGATGTGGGCCACGGCCAGCTTGACGCGCGGCTGCGCGGCGACGCGCGCGTGCGGGCCATTGAGCACTGCAATGCGCGGCATCTGCAGCGCGCGATGGTCGACCCCGATGGCCAGGGCTTTGCGCTGATCGTCGGTGATCTGTCCTTCATCTCGCTGACGCTGGTGCTGCCGGCGCTGCTGCCCTGCATGGATGCGCACACCCGGCTGCTGCTGCTGGTCAAACCGCAGTTCGAGCTGCAGCCCGAGCTGCTGGGCAAGGGCGGCATCGTGCGCGATGCGCGCCATTACGAGCAGGTGCGCCAGCGCATCGGCCAGGCCTGCGCCGCGCACGGCTTGCAGTTGCTGCATTGGCTGCCCAGCCCCATCACCGGCGGCGATGGCAATCGCGAGTTCTTCGTCGCCGCGCAGCGCCACGCTGCCCGTACTCAATAGCTTCGCGCCCCCTGTCTCCAGGCTGTGCCCAAGGCCCTGCCTGACTGGGGTTTTCCCGTTTCCATTACGGTACGGCCCCTGGCCACCCAGGCTTGGCCCGTGCCCTGCGTTTTCGATTGCCTTGTCTTCCATGTCCGCTTCCGTTCCCAGCCACCCACAGGCGCCACGTGCCGCGCTGAGCCTGGAATTCTTCCCGCCCAAGACCGAGGCCGGCACGCATAAGCTGCGCGCCACGCGCCAGGCGCTGTATCCACTGCGGCCGCAGTTTTGCTCCGTCACCTATGGCGCGGGCGGCTCCACGCAGGCCGGCACCTTTGCCGCCGTGCGTGAAATCCTCGCCGAGGGCCAGCAGGCCGCGGCGCACTTCTCATGCATTGGCGCCACGCGCGAGAAACTGCGCGCCGAACTGAGCGAGCTGCAGGCCATGGGCGTCAAGCGCCTGGTGGCGCTGCGCGGCGACCTGCCCAGCGGCTACGGCCTGGGCGGCGAGTTTCAATACGCCAGTGATCTGGTGGCATTCATCCGCGCCGAGACCGGCGCACACTTTCACATCGAGGTGGCCGCCTACCCCGAGATGCACCCACAGGCAGCCTCGCCCGAGAAAGACCTGCAGGCCTTTGCCACCAAGGTGCGCGCTGGCGCCGACTCGGCCATCACGCAGTACTTCTTCAACGCCGAGGCCTATTTCCGCTTCGTGGACGAGGCCCAGCGCCTGGGCCTGGAGCTGCCCATCGTGCCGGGCATCATGCCCATCCACGCTGCCAGCCAGCTGCTGCGCTTTTCCGACGCCTGCGGCGCCGAAGTGCCGCGCTGGGTGCGCAACCGCCTGCAGGCCTATGGCGACGACACCGCCTCCATCCAGGCCTTCGGCCTGGACGTGGTCACGCAACTGTGCCAGCGCCTGCTGGCCGGCGGCGCGCCCGGCCTGCACTTCTACACCATGAACCAAAGCCCGCTGGTGCTGGAAATCGCCCGCCGCCTGGGTTTGTTGACACATTGAGCGCCGTGGATGCGCCTTGCACCGCCCCCCATCCCCATGCCTTCCGCCCCCCTCCGCCACCGCCAGCTCTTGCAGACCAGCGCCCTGGCGCTGCTGCTTGGCCTCAGCGCCTGCAGCACCCTGCCGCCGCCCACCGCGCCCAGCGACGAGCCCCCGCCCCCGCCCTGGGATGCCACGCGCCTTCTTGGCATGGAGCTGCTGCCGCCCATATACGAGCTCAGCGCCCCAGAAGCTGGCGCTGCGCGCTCCCACATGGGCCTGCAACCCAGCCAGGATGTGGTTGACACCAGGCTGACTCCTGGCCTGAAGAAAAGCTTGCCCACGCCCAGCGCCTCCACGCTCGCGCCGCAAAGCCTGTACCAGACCGGCGTGGCTTCTTGGTACGGCGATAAATTCCACGGCCGCCTGACCGCCAATGGCGAACGCTACAACATGAACGCGCTGACTGCCGCGCACCGCAGCCTGCCCTTTGGCACCAAAGTCTGCGTGCGCAGCCTGCTCAACGGCAAGGAAGTGCTGGTGCGCATCAACGACCGCGGCCCCTACGCTGGCCAGCGCATCATCGACCTCAGCCGCGCCGCTGCCGAACGTCTGGGCATGGTCTCGCTGGGCCTGAAAAACGTCTCGTTGTGGATCCCCAATGGTCAAGGCGCGCAATGCGGCGAAGGCGAGGTGCCGCTGCATGGCAAGGGCCTGCCCCCGCCAGTGAACCCGCCGCGCAAAGAGGCGGCCAAGGCCGACAAAAAAACCCCAGGCAACAAGAACGCCAAGCCCAGCGCGACAGGCAAGAACACCCCCAAAGCCACCAAAGCCCAAACCCCAGCGCGCCAGACGCGCGCAGCGGCTGCCAAGCCCCAGGCTGCCCAGGCCCAAGCGCCCCAAGCCCAGGCACGCCAGTCGCGCGCCAACGCCAACGCCAATCGCTGAGCAGCGCCCAGCCATGCCCGCGCACGCCATGCCCCTTAGCCCGCCTCCCAACAAGCACTCGGCGCCCCGGCTGCCGCCGGCCTGGCACGCCCCCTTGCAGATCGGCCCCATCGCGCTGGCCAACCGGCTGTGCGTCGCGCCCATGGCCGGCGTCACCGATCGGCCCTTTCGCATGCTGTGCCGCCAGCTCGGCGCGGGCTACGCCGTCAGCGAGATGGTGACCTCGCAGCCGCATCTGTACCGCAGCCTCAAGACCTCGCGCCGCGCCAACCACGAGGGCGAGCCCGGCCCCATTGCCGTGCAGATTGCCGGCACCGACGCGCAGATGATGGCCGAGGCCGCGCGCTACAACATCGAGCGCGGCGCGCAAATCATCGACATCAACATGGGCTGCCCGGCCAAGAAAGTCTGCAACGCCTGGGCCGGCTCGGCCCTGATGCAAAACGAGCCTCTGGCGCTGGCCATCGCCCAGGCCGTGGTCGCCGCCTGCCAGCCCCACGGCGTGCCGGTGACGCTGAAGATGCGCACCGGCTGGTCGGCCCAGCACAAAAACGCCGTGGCCCTGGCGCGCGCCTTCGAGCAGGCCGGCATCCAAATGCTCACCGTGCACGGTCGCACGCGCGAGCAGGGCTACAAAGGCCAGGCCGAGTACGACACCATCGCCGCCGTCAAGCAGGCCGTGCGCATCCCGGTCGTGGCCAACGGCGACATCACCAGCCCAGAAAAGGCCTTGCTGGTGCTACAGCACACCGGCGCCGATGCGCTGATGATCGGCCGCGCCGCGCAAGGCACTCCGTGGATCTTCAGCGCCATTGCGCACTACCTCAACACCGGCACGCAAGCGCCGCCGCCAGCCACGGCCCAGGTGCGGCAATGGCTGCTGGCGCACCTGCTCGAACACTACCGCCTCTATGGCGAATACAGCGGCGTGCGCACCGCGCGCAAGCACATCGGCTGGTACCTGCGCGGCCTGCCCGGCAGCCAGGCGCTGCGCCAGCGCCTCAACCAGGAAGAAGACTGCCAGCGCCAATGGCAGCAATTGGCCGATTACCTGCAAGAGCTGGCCGGGCAATGCCCGCAGTGGCCGGCAGCCGCGGGCAGCGCCCCGGCCCCTGACGATGAGGCTGAAAAGCAAGCCTGGGCCGAGCCCGGCCAAGCCAGCGCGCTGGCCGCACCCGCCTGCACGCCTTGCCATCCCTGAGCCGGCCAGGCACAGATGCCAAGGCCATAATGCAGCCCACCCGCGCGTAGCCCTGCGCCCCATGACGGGCATGGCGCGCTGCCCGTTTCACCCGCACTTTTTCGTGGCTCCATGAACGAACGTCCTGCGCCCCCCCCTCAGCCACCTGCCGCGCCGCGCCCCATGCCCATGCGGCGCAAGGGCATTTACGTGCTGCCCAATGCCGTGACGCTGGCGGCGCTGTTTTGCGGCTTCTACGCCATCGTCATGGCCATGCAACAACGCTTTGATCTGGCCACGCTGGCGATCTTTGCCGCCATGGTGCTCGACAGCCTCGATGGCCGCGTGGCGCGCATCACCAAGACGCAAAGCGCCTTTGGCGAGCAAATGGACTCGCTCTCGGACATGGTGTCCTTCGGCGCTGCACCGGCATTGGTGGCCTACGAGTGGGGCCTGCACAGCCTGGGCCGTTGGGGCTGGACAGCGGCCTTTGTCTACTGCGCCTGCGCCGCGCTGCGGCTGGCGCGCTTTAACGTCAACACCGCCGTGGTGGACAGGCGCTGGTTCCAGGGCCTGCCCTCGCCCTCGGCAGCGGCGCTGGTGGCCGGCTTCATCTGGCTGGCCAACGACGCCGAGCACGGCTGGAGTCACTATCTCTCGCCCACGAGCATGGCCTGGCTGATGTTTGCCATCACGCTGTATGCCGGCATCACCATGGTGACCAATCTGCCCTTCTACAGCTTCAAGGACCTGCGCGTGCGCCGCTCGGTGCCGTTCATCAGCGTGGTGCTGGTGGTGCTGATCATCGCCATCATCAACATCGACCCGCCGCTGGTGCTGTTCACGCTGTTCGTCGGCTACGCCTGCAGCGGCTTCGTGGTCTACGTGCGCCGCCGTGCGCGCGGCGAGCCCGTCAGCGTCATCAGCACCTCCACCGACGAGCCCGACGAGCAGGGCCTGCATCGCTAG
>JAUMYI010000149.1 GCA_030528705.1 Comamonadaceae bacterium
TTGCTCCTGCTCCATCCAGTCGGTGGTGGCGGCGCCGTCGTGCACCTCGCCCAGTTTGTGGGTCACACCGGTGTAGAACAGGATGCGCTCGGACGTGGTGGTCTTGCCGGCGTCAATGTGTGCCGAGATGCCAATGTTGCGGTAGCGCTCAATGGGGGTTTTGCGGGCCATTTGTCAAATACTCCATAACGGCCAAAGCCCGCCCTGTGCTGTACGGTACAGGCCGGGCTTGCAGCCGCAGAAAAAATCAATCAGAAACGGAAGTGGCTGAAGGCCTTGTTGGCCTCGGCCATGCGGTGCACCTCATCGCGCTTGCGCATGGCGCCGCCGCGGCCTTCGGTGGCCTCGATCAGCTCATTGGCCAGACGCTGGGCCATGGATTTTTCGCTGCGCTTGCGGGCCGCATCCTTGATCCAGCGCATGGACAGGGCCAGACGGCGCACCGGACGCACTTCCACGGGCACCTGGTAGTTGGCGCCACCAACACGGCGGGACTTGACCTCGACCATCGGCTTGACGTTGTTGATCGCGGTGGTGAAGACCTCCAGCGGATCCTTGTCCTTTTGCTTCTCACCGATGATGTCCAGCGCACCGTAGATGATGCGCTCGGCCACCGCCTTTTTGCCGCCTTCCATGATCACGTTCATGAATTTGGACAGCTCGACATTGCCGAACTTGGGATCCGGCAGGATTTCACGTTTGGGAACTTCGCGACGACGTGGCATGTTTCACCTCAAAAATTGCTTCAGTTGGCGCTGGCGCGCCATGCAACGCCAAAGGGCGCTGCACTTACTCGACCCCAGGCAGGCGCACGCACCCGCAACAACAGGGCCACTACGCCTGGCGCTCGTCAAGCGCAAACAGGCACCGTAAAACCAGAACACCGGCCAGGCCGGCAAAAAACGAAAACGGGCACCGCAGCAAAGCCGGCACCACGGGCGGCCATCAGGCCTTCTTGGGACGCTTGGCGCCGTACTTGGAGCGCGCCTGCTTGCGGTCCTTCACACCCTGCAGGTCGAGCGAGCCGCGCACGATGTGGTAGCGCACACCGGGCAAGTCCTTGACACGACCGCCGCGCACCAGCACCACGCTGTGCTCCTGCAGGTTGTGGCCTTCACCGCCGATGTAGGAAATGACTTCGAAGCCGTTGGTCAGGCGCACCTTGGCGACCTTGCGCAAAGCGGAGTTCGGCTTCTTGGGAGTCGTGGTGTAGACGCGAGTGCAAACGCCGCGGCGCTGTGGGCACTCTTCCATCGCAGGGCTCTTGGACTTGACGGTCTCCACCGTGCGCCCGCGACGGACAAGCTGGTTGATCGTTGGCATTGAATCGAGTTCCTCAACGTGATTGCAAAACGTGAACCCAGGCCTGCGGCCTGGGCATAGCTCCCGCCCCTGCGCAAACAAAGTGCGCAAGGCGAAAAGCCGGCCATTATCACATGGCAAAGCCAATCAGGCAAGCCTGCCCCCTCCTGAGCCCGGCGCATGGGGGGCACGCCCACAGGCAGCCGAGCCATCAAAAATGATGGGTTGTCGTGCGGGCACTTCAACAAGAGGCTCACAGCCCCTCATCGGCTTCGAAAGCGCCTTGCAACCATTGCAGCGGCGCCTGCGGCCCCTCGCCATCGACCAGCATCACGTCGAAGCGGCAGCCGGGCCAGTTCGCGCCCGCGTGCCGGGCCAGGTACTGCCGCGCTGCGGCCACGATGCGCTGGCGCTTGCGCGCGTCGATGCTGGCCGCGGCGCCGCCATGGCTTTGGCGGCCGCGCACGCGCACTTCGACGAACACCAGCGTGCCATCGCGCTCGCGCACGATGAGGTCGATCTCGCCGCCGCCGCGCCCGGGCGCGCGCCAATTGCGCTGCACCAGTTGCAGGCCCAGGGCCTGCAGGTGCGCCAATGCGCGCGCCTCGCCCGCCTGGCCGATGCGCTGTCGCAGCGGTGCGACAATGCCCGGCTGCGCCGCGCCTGGCGCACTGCGCCCCTGTCCCAGCCTGCCGGCAATCGTCTTGAGAAACCGCATGACCTCTTCCTTCTCCCTGGCCCTGCAGGCAGCGCAACAGGCCGCCGCCGCACAGCATTACCCCAAGGGCGCACTGTATGTGCTGGCCACGCCCATTGGCAATCTGGCCGACATCAGCCTGCGCGCGCTGCACCTGCTGCAACTGGCCGACACCATCGCCTGCGAGGACACGCGCCACACCCGCCTGCTGCTCAACGCCTACGGCATCGACAAGCCCGCCGCCGCGCTGCTGGCGGCGCACCAGCACAACGAACGCAGCGCCGGTGACGCCATCGTGCAGCGCCTGGCCCAAGGCCAGCGCGTGGCCTTAGTCAGCGATGCGGGCACGCCCGGCATCAGCGACCCTGGCGCGCTGGTGGTGCAAGCAGTGCAGCAGGCAGGCTTTGCCGTGCTGCCCATCCCTGGGGCCAGCAGCGTCACGGCAGCCCTCAGCGCCGCAGCGCTCGCTCAGCCGCCCGATGCGCCGGGCGGCTACGTCTTCATGGGCTTTTTGCCCGCCAAGGGGCAAGCGCGGCAGGCCGCCCTGCGCGAACTGCGCCAGCAGGCGCGCGCCGTCGTGCTGCTGGAAGCGCCGCACCGCATCGCCGAGCTGGCCCAGGCCTTGGCCGAGCTGGGCGCGCGCCGCATCACCCTGGCGCGCGAGCTGACCAAGCAGTTCGAACAACTGCACACGCTGCCAGCCGCAGAAGCCAGCGCCTGGCTGGCGGCCGAGCCCGTGCGCCAGCGCGGCGAGTTCGTCGTCATCGTGCACCCGGACACTGCGCCGCCGCAGGCCACCGCCGCAAACAGCCCGCCGCCCGAGGCCCTGCGCCTGCTGCAACTGCTGCTGGCTGAAGGCGTCCCCCTCAAAAGCGCAGCGCGCGCTGCGGCCCACTTCACGGGCGCATCGCGCAAGCTGCTCTACGCTGCGGGGCTGCAACTGGGCCAGCATGAGAGCGGCCCAGGGCCAGCAGACGCGTGATGCCCAGCCCATTGGCGGCCCTGGCACAGGGGCGCCGACAGGTAGAATCGCCGCTTTTTCCTTTTTGTTTGCGCGCGCATCGCGGGCTTGCGGATTGGCAAACACCGCCCATTGCCAGCCCGTTTCGTTCAAGTCCGTTCAGAGTCTGGGCGCGCCGCCGCTTGGGCCTGCCCTGCCCGGCCCGAGATCACGTTCCGATCACGCCATGTCTTCCGATCACTCCGCCCCCACCGACTACCGCAGCAAGCTCAACCTGCCCGATACCCCTTTCCCAATGCGCGGCGATTTGCCCAAGCGCGAGCCGCAATGGGTGCAGCAGTGGGAGGACAGCGGCCTGTATCAAAAGCTGCGCGCGGCGCGCAAGGGGCGGCCGCTGTTCGTGCTGCACGACGGGCCGCCGTATGCCAACGGGCAGATTCACATCGGCCACGCGGTCAACAAAATCCTCAAGGACATGATCGTCAAGTCGCGCCAGCTCGAAGGCTTTGACGCGGCCTACGTGCCCGGCTGGGATTGCCACGGCCTGCCGATCGAGAACGCGATCGAAAAGCTGCACGGGCGCCACCTCAGCCGCGACGACATGCAGGCCAAGGCCCGCGCTTTTGCCCAGGAGCAGATCGCCCAGCAAATGGCCGATTTCAAGCGCCTGGGCGTGCTGGGCGACTGGGCGCAGCCCTACAAAACCATGAACTACGCCAACGAGGCCGGCGAGCTGCGCGTGCTGAAAAAGGTCATGGAGCGCGGCTTTCTCTACCGCGGCCTCAAGCCCGTGTACTGGTGCTTTGACTGCCAATCCTCGCTGGCCGAGTTCGAGATCGAATACGCCGACAAGAAATCGGACACGCTGGACGTGGCCTTCAAGGCCCACGACCGCGCCCGCCTGGCTGCGGCCTTTGGCCTGCCGGCCCTGCCCGATGCGGCCAAGGAGGCCTTTGCCGTGATCTGGACCACCACGGCCTGGACGATCCCGGCCAACCAGGCGCTTAACCTCAACCCGGAGATCGAGTACGCGCTGGTCGATACCGCCCGGGGCTATCTGATCCTGGCGCGCGTGCTGGTAGAGAAATGCCTGGAGCGTTTTGGCCTGACGGGCGAAGTCGTCGCCACCGCGCCAGGCAAGGCCCTGGCCGATCTGCCCTTCGAGCATCCGCTTTACGACGCCGACGCGGGCTACCGCCGCCTCTCGCCCGTGATCCTGGCCGATTACGCCACCGCCGAGGACGGCACCGGCATCGTGCACTCCGCGCCCGCCTACGGCGTGGACGACTTTTATTCCTGCCTGGGTTACGGCTTCAAGCACCACGACATCCTCACCCCCGTGCAGGCTGGCGGCGTGTACGCGCAGGACTTCCCGCTCTTTGGCGGCCTGCACATCTGGAAAGCCGTGCCCGTCATCCTCGATGCGCTCAAGCTCGCCGGGCGCCTGCTGGCCACGCAGCCCATCACCCACAGCTACCCGCATTGCTGGCGCCACAAATCGCCGGTGATCTACCGCGCCACGGCGCAATGGTTTGTGCGCATGGACGAAGGCCAGGGCCTGTTTGCCCAGGAGCAGCCGCCCATGACGCTGCGCCAGACGGCGCTGGCCGCCATCGAGCAGACCAGCTTTTACCCCGCCAACGGCAAGGCGCGCTTGCACGACATGATCGCCAACCGGCCCGATTGGGGCATCTCGCGCCAGCGCAACTGGGGCGTGCCGCTGCCCTTCTTCCTGCACAAGGAGACCGAGCAGCTGCACCCGCGCACCATGGAAATCTTCGACCAGGCCATTGCCATCGTCGAGCAAGGCGGCATCGAGGCCTGGAGCCGCGCCAGCGCCGAGGACATCCTCGGCCCCGAGGACGCGCCGCATTACAACAAGCTCAACGACGTGCTGGATGTGTGGTTCGACTCCGGCTCCACCTTCTCGCACGTGCTGCACGGCACGCACGCCGCCGTGGGCCACCACAGCGGGCAGGAGGCCGACCTGTACCTGGAAGGGCACGACCAGCACCGCGGCTGGTTCCACTCCTCGCTGCTGCTGTCTTGCGCGCTCAATGGCCGCGCGCCCTACAAGGGCCTGCTCACGCACGGCTTCACCGTCGATGGCCAGGGCAAGAAGATGAGCAAATCCCTGGGCAACACCGTCGCGCCGCAGCAAGTCAGCAACAAGCTGGGCGCGGAAATCATCCGCCTGTGGGTGGCCTCGACCGACTACTCGGGCGATTTGGCCATCGACGAGAAAATCCTCGCCCGCGTCGTCGATGCCTACCGCCGCATCCGCAACACGCTGCGCTTTTTGCTCGCCAACACCAGCGATTTCGACCCCGCGCGCGACGCCGTGCCGCTGGAGCAGATGCTGGAGATCGACCAATACGCCCTGGCGCGCGCCGCCGCCTTGCAGCGCGAGATCCTGGCGCACTACCACGTCTATGAATTCCACCCCGTAGTGGCGAAATTGCAGGTCTATTGCTCCGAGGAGCTGGGCGCGTTTTATCTGGACGTGCTCAAGGACCGGCTCTACGTCACCCAAGAGAGCAGCCTGGCGCGGCGCAGCGCGCAAACCGCGCTGTGGCACATCACCCACGCCATGCTGCGCTGGATGGCGCCTTTCCTCTCCTTCACCGCCGAGGA